>DASZPR010000191.1:0-2814 GCA_035550235.1 Verrucomicrobiia bacterium
TGATGGCGGGATTTTACGACGAGTCCGGCGCGTGGGCGTATACCGCCGGAGTACCCGCAAAAACCGGCGTGGGCGGCGGCATCGTGGCCGTGGTGCCGGGCCGGATGGCGATCGTTGGCTTCTCACCGCGACTGAACGAAGCGGGTAACAGCATCCGTGCGACGGAGGCCATCAATTATATCGTGGCCCAGCTTGACCTGAATTTATTCGGCTCGCTCCAATAACCCTCCCGCCACTCAGAATCGTATTAACTCTATGAACAAAAAAATTCTCACGACCATTCCGCTTTCGTTCGCCATTGCCGCCGGCGCGCAGGGTGCGACGACCGACCAGTTGGAGTCCACCGTGAATGAAATGCAAAAGACGATCGAGAATTTGCAGCAGCAAATCCTCGAGATGAAAAAACAGCAACAGGTCGCGCCTCCACCGACTAATTCGATGATGTTGACGACCAACCCAACAATGACCGTTTCGCCTGACAAAGTCGTCTTCTCGCAAACCGTGACGCAAATCAATGGCCACCAGGCGCAGGTTAGTTCGCGAGACACTTTCAACGATCAACAGGAGGCCGCTCCGCGGGCCAATGACTTGACGCTCGACCCGCAGTATCGCGGGTTCATTCCGATTCCTAACACGCCGGCCATGATAAAATTCAATGCCAAGCCGCGTGTGGATTTCACGAGCGACAGCGGAAATACCGGGAACCCGGACCGCTTCGTGACGGCGCAGATTCCGGTGGATGGCCAATCGAACCAGGGCGGCGGCCGTCAATTCAATGTCAACGCCCGCGGCTCGTCATTGCGCCTGGATGTGCGGGCGCCCAATTTCGCGGGTGATCCGCGTTTTTATTACGAGAACGATTTCTTCGGGTCCGGCGGAGGAATGGCTTACCGTGTCAAACAACTTTGGGGCCAATATTACAATGTCACCGCCGGCTGGACGTACAGTATTTTCGAAGATCCCGATGCGTGGCCGGACACGGTGGATTTTGAGGGACCCAACTCGATGATTTTCGCGCGGCAACCGACGCTGCGCTATCTCCTGCCGGTGAATGAGCACTGGCAATTCAACTTCGGGATTCAGCAGCCATCTTCGGACATTGATAACTTCGACCTCGCAGACGTGTCCTCCGTCAATCACGCGCCGGACGGCGGAATGAATGTGCGTTGGGAGGACAAAAAAATCGGGCATCTGCAAGTGGCCGGAATTTTCCGCGATGTCGGCGCGAACAGCCCGACGTTCGGCAACCAGCATTCGTTCGGCTGGGGATTGATGGCGGCCACCAGCCTCAATGTTTTCGGAAAGGATTCGATGCAATTGCAGGCGACTTACGGTGAAGGTTACTTCCATTTTGCCAACGATAATTTCACCTATTCCGGATTCAACGGTGGCGATGCGGCCTACGATAAAAATGGCAATTTGAAGCCCCTGCCCTTTTTCTCGGCCATGGCGGGCTACACGCATCACTGGACGGATTCGTTCCGCTCGACGGCCACTTTCGGGTGGGCAGATCTCGACAACAGTTTTTCCCAGGGACCACTCGCCTATCACCGGACACTCTATGCGAGCGGAAATGTGGTTTATCAAATCCGCAAGCGCCTAAGTGTGGGCCTGGAAGCGCTCTACGGAAAAAAGGAAGACAAGAGCGGCGCTGAAGGCGACGTGTTCCGGGTGCAACTGGGAATCGTCTGGGCGTTGTTTGATTGAACCAAAAAACCATAACGGTTCGTTTTCATGACGGAAGCCGCCGGTTGCGGATGATCCGCAACACGGCAGCGATCGAGGCTGAGAGAATCAGAAAATACAGGAGCGACCGTGGACCTGATACATCATATCCTGAAATCCAATCCGGAAACCGCGCTCTTCGCGTCGCTGTTCTTCGGCTACATCGTCGGCAAGATAAAGATCAAGGGCTTTAGCCTGGGAGGGGTGGCCGGTTCACTGGTGATGGCCCTGTTGATCGGGCAATTGGGCGTCGTCGTGCCGGAATCGCTCAAAGCGGTTTGCTTCGCGCTTTTCATTTATTCCGTCGGCTTCAAAAGCGGCCCGGAATTTTTCGGCGGATTGAATCGCTCGTCACTCAAGCTCGTGCTCTCGGCCGTGGTCCAATCGGTGGCGGCTTTGGCCATTGCGCTCGTGGTGGCGATGCTCTTCGGCTTCGGCAAGGGCTACGCCGCGGGAATCGGCTCAGGCGCATTGACGGAAACCGCGATGATGGGCACGGCGGCGGACGCCCTCGGCCGCATGGGACTGGCGAAGGACAACGTAACTCAATTGACCAGCCAGATGGCGGTGGCGTTCGCGGTCACTTATGTTTTCGGAACGGTGGGCGTGATCATTTTCATTCGCAGCGTCGCGCCCAAGTTGATGGGCGTGGACTTGAAAAAATCGGCGCGGGAATTGGAGACCCATTTGTCGGAGGGCGGCCATATCACGCGCCCCGGCTACATCACACCCTTCCGGCCAGTGGTAGCCCGCGCGTTCGAGGTCAGCCTGAACACCTGCGTAGGCCGCAAGGTGGGCGAATTGGCCAAGCAGTTTGACCGCGCTTCCATCGAGCTAATTCTTCGCAACGACGCAACCATCGAACCGACTCTGGAAACCATGCTGCAAAAAGGGGATATTGTCGGCATTTCAGGACTTCTTCGGCCGGTCATGGAAGCGGGCGAATCGATTGGTGAAGAAGTGGAAAGCCGGGAAGCGTTGTCGTTCCCCGTTGCGATCTCAAAAGTCGTGGTCACCAGCGGACAGGTTGCAGGCAAAACGCTGATTCAGGTGCGCGACAGCATCGGGATGCAGAATCTTCAAGGTGTC
>DASZPR010000192.1:0-4919 GCA_035550235.1 Verrucomicrobiia bacterium
TGGTAAAATTGCCGGAGAAAACCGTCAGCACACTTTCACCCAGGCTTTGCACCTGGGCCTCGACCTGTTTCGTCGCACCCGTCGTCAAACTCACCGCGGTGATCACCGACCCCACGCCGATGATGATGCCCAGCATCGTCAGCAGCGAACGCATCTTGTTTCGCCGCAAGGCGCGCAGCGCAATTTTTACAGTGGCTATGATTCTCATGCGAGGTTCACCGCCTCCTGCGCATTGCGCAACTTCCGCAATTCGGTCTCCGCGTTCAATCGGTTCTTCACCGGTTCATCCGTCACCACCTTGCCGTCACGCATGATGATGTTCCGCTTTGTGTAACTCGCGATATCAAGCTCATGCGTCACCATCACGATCGTGATGCCCTGGTCGTTGAGTTTTTGGAACACGCCCATGATTTCGATGCTCGTCTGGCTGTCGAGATTTCCCGTGGGCTCGTCCGCGAGCAACAACGCCGGCTGGTTCACCAGCGCGCGGGCAATCGCCACGCGCTGCTGTTGGCCGCCCGAAAGCTGGTTCGGATGATGATCCGCGCGTTGCGCGAGCCCCACAATCTCCAGTGATTTCAACGCCCGCTCGCGTTGTTCCTTGCCCGCGATGCGCCGATGCACATACAGCATCGGCAATTCCACGTTTTCCAACGCCGTGGTTCGCGACAGCAAATTGAATCCCTGGAACACAAAACCGATCTTCTCATTGCGAATGTCCGCCAGCTCGTCACGCTCCAAACCCGAGACATCCATGCCATCCAGCAAGTAACGCCCCTTCGTCGGCCGGTCCAGGCAGCCGAGCATGTTCATCATCGTGGATTTTCCCGAACCGCTGGCGCCCATCACCGCCACAAATTCCCCGCGCTGGATTTCCAGCGACACGCCGCGCACCGCATGCACATCCACTTCACCCGTGTGGTAAATCTTGTGAATTTCTTCGAGTTTAATAACAGCGCTCATCGGAGAATGCAGAATGAAGAATGCAGAATGAAGAAGTAAGTCATGCGTCACCTCGTGCTCTTTTGGAGATAGTGGTCAATATCGCTACTAACTCGTCGGCTTCACCAAGCAGCAGGCGCAGCCGTGAAGGAGCAACGACACTTTCATCGGAAAGCAACTCAAGCCAATAAAGCGTTTCGTCCGCTTCCTTAAGGCAGTCACCGATTTTCGAAATAAATTCAGCTTTTGAGCGAGCGCGATTTGCTTCGCGATAATTTGCGCCCACCGACGTTCCCGAACGAAGAAATTGTTTTCCTAAGACTTGAGCGACTGTGTTGCTTTTGGGTAAAGCCACGTACAGCCGAATAATTCTCCGCGCAAAATCCTTCGTGCGCGGTATTAGATTTTTTTCTTCATTCTTCATTCTGCCTTCTGCCTTCTTCGTCCTTCCTTCTTCTTTGCACTACGAGCCACGTGACCAATGCCGCCAGCGCGCAAACCATCGCCCCAATCGCCACCGTCCATCGCACGCCGAACAGATGTGAAAATCCGCCGGCTTCCAGTCCGCCGATCGGCATCATCCCGCCGAACACCAGCGCCCAAACGCCCATCACCCGGCCGCGCATCTCGTCCGAGGAACTCATTTGCAACAACGTGTTCGTCGTGGAGAAAAACAGCAGCATTCCCCAGCCGCCAATCGCCAGCAACACCAGCGCGACATAAAAATTGTCTGTAAACGCCAGCAGCAGCAGCATCGCGGAAAAAATCCACAGCCCGCCAAACACCAGCACGCGCGGGTTGACCTGATTTCCCACGGACGCCACCGTGAGCGCACCCAGCAGTGCTCCGAGGCCGTTCGCGCTGAGCAGCGCGCCGTAACCGCCCGCCCCGGTCTTGAGCACATCCGTGGCAAACGCCGGCATCAGCACCGAATAGGACCAGCCAAAAATTCCCACGATCCCGAACAGTATCAGCAAGGTCTTCATCCGCCGATGCCCCCACACGTACGCAAATCCCTCGAGCACATGCGCCGCCGCCGAGTCCGGCCGCTGCGGTTTCACGAATTTCGGCAGCCGCATCATCGTCAGGCCGATGATCACCGCAATGTAACTCAGGCCATCCACGAAAAAACACATCGCAATCCCGATTTTCGCCATCAGAAAACCGGCCACCGACGGCCCGATGACCCGCGCGCCGTTCACCATCGAGCTGTTGAGCGAGATCGCGTTCATCAAATCCTCGCGGCTCGTCATCTCGACCATGAACGATTGCCGCGCCGGCATATCGAACGCCATCGCCAGCCCGCGAAAACCGGCGATGACCAAAATCAGCGCGGTCGTGATTCGATGACTCCATACCAACGCGGCAAAAACAAACGCCAGCGTCATCATTGCCCCTTGCGTCCACAGCACGATATTCCGTTTCGAATGCCGGTCCGCAATCGAGCCGCCCCAGATTGAAAACAACAGCATCGGCAGCGAATTGACCGCCGTCACCACGCCGAGCAGCCACTTCGACTGCGTCAATTCGTATACCAGCCAGCCCTGCGCCGTGTTCTGCATCCACGTCCCGATCAGCGAAACCAATTGCCCGCCGAAGAACAGCCGGAAATTCCGATGCCGCAGCGCCGAGAACGTCTGCCGCAGCATCAATCCGCCCACGACCAGCCGCCGCGGCTGCCCCGTGATTTCCTCGGGCGCACGGACGATCTCCTCTTTCCCGTCGTTCAGCGGCATGGCCCGTCAGCATAAACGCAGCGATAAATTTTGCGAATAGGGTAATTCTTCATCAGTGACCCGGTTACATGCGTCGGAACCCACGCGTCCCGCCAAACGGTCCTGACGGCGGCCCGCCCACCACTGAATCCGGCTGACTCAAGCCCGTGACCACCTGGTCGCCTTCGCTCAAGCCGTCCAGCACCTCGGTATAAACGCCATCGCTAATGCCGACTTTGACCTGCACCGGCTTCAACTTGGTCGGGTCATTCTTGTCCGCCAAAATATAGACCGTCCGAACCGGCTGATGCTCAACATGAGGATGGGCGCCACCAGCCCATTGTCCGCCCGGACCACCGCCACCGCGACGTCCTCCGCCCGGCCCTCCACCCCTGGCACGATTGGTTCCCGCCTCGACCGCGCCCGGGCCATTTGCCGCCGTCGCATCGGGCGCATTTGTCGAAGTCGCGCTCGCGCCATTCGTTTTCACATCTTTCGCCAGCACTTCCGGCGGATGAAACCGCAGCGCCGCATTGGGCACTCGCAACGCATCCTTCCGCTCCGCGATGATGATGGACACGTTCGCCGTCATACCCGGCTTCAATTTCAAGTCACGGTTATCCACGCCGATCACCGTATCGTAAGTCACCACGTTCTGGTAATTCGTCGGTGCATTGCGCACCTGCACCACCGTGCCCAAAAACGTACGCGTCGGGAAAGCATCCACCGTAAAGGTCACATCCTGGTTGGTCGCAACGCCGCCCACGTCTGCCTCGGATACATTGGCATCGATCTGCATTTTTGTGAGATCATTCGCGATTACGAACAGCGTCGGTGCGCTCATGCTGGCCGCCACCGTTTGTCCAATATCGACGTTGCGCGAAATCACTACTCCATCCACCGGCGATAGGATCGTGCAGCGATCGAGATTCACCTTCGCCATATCCAACGCCGCCTGCTTGATCTTCACCACCGCCTGAGCCTGGTGCAAATTTGCGATCGCGGTATCGTGATCGGACGCGGACAACAACTTCGCGTTAAATAATTTGTCATCACGATCGGCTTCGATTTGGTTCAACTCCAGCGTCGCCTGCGCGCTCGCCAAATCCCCCTCGGCCTGAGAAACCGCCGCCTTGTAACTGGACGGATCCAACAGCGCGACGACCTGGTTCGCTTTCACCGGCGTATTCCAATCCGCGTAGAGCTTTTGGATGTTCCCGGAAATCTGGCTGCCCACCGTCACATTCGTCACCGGCGCCAACGAGCCCGTCGCCGTCACCGCCTGGATGATGTCGCCCCGGCCCACTTCCTGGGTCTGGAATTGCGGCCCGGTATCGCCACTGTTCATGTGCCGCCAAATGAGCGCGCCCGCCACACCGCCAACAATCACGAGCACCACCAGCCATTTCAGCCAACTAGATTTACCGTTATTCGCCATAAAATTAAGAATGCTTCGAAACTAGACACCGACTGTAACTAAGAGGTTACTTTAATTCCAGAATTCAATTGGAGCGTTTGAAAAGGCTCCTCGTAGGGGGAGAACGCATATTTTGCGTTTAAGGTTTTTGATTTGCCAGCAAAATGCGCTATATCGTCCCCGTCGATTACGAACAAGATGACATTGGACCACCTCATTGCCGATCTCGCCGCCGCGCGGCACCTCTCCGACGAGCAGGTGTCTTTCGCCGTGGAACAAATTATTGACGAGAATGTTCCGGCGGCATTGAAAGCGGATTTCCTCTGTCACCTCGCGCTCAAAGGCGAAACCGTCCACGAGATCTCCGCCTTCGCCCGCGCCTTGCGCGAAAAAGCCATCCAGCCACCGCTCGATCCCGCCTGGCGCAATACGCATGAAATTTTGGATGTTTGCGGCACCGGCGGCGATCGCCTGAACACTTTCAATATTTCCACCACCGTCGCCATCATTTGTGCGGCCGCCGGAGTGCCCGTGGCGAAACATGGCAATCGCGCCATCACCTCCCAGGCCGGCAGCGCCGATGTCCTCGAAGCACTCGGCATCAAAATCAATTTGCCGCCGGCCGAAGCCGCGCGTTCCCTGCAGGAGCGGAATTTCGCGTTCTTTTTCGCAACCAGTTATCACCCCGCGTTCAAGCACATTTCACCCGCTCGCAAATTATGCGCCGACCGCGGCCAGCGCACCATTTTCAATTTCCTCGGCCCGCTGCTGAATCCCGCCCGGCCCGGCGCGCAACTGGTCGGCGTGCCCCGCCCGCAATTGTGCGAACCGCTCGCCCACGTCCT
>DASZPR010000193.1:0-5278 GCA_035550235.1 Verrucomicrobiia bacterium
GAAACCTGACCAAAAGACCAAGGCAGCCCAAAACCGAAAGACTAAGCGCGGACGGTTCGGGGACGGCGGCGGCGGTGATACCGAATACGCCGGGTTGTCCCGAGTCTGAGCTAACAATCAGGTTGCCGGCACTGGTCGCAAATGTTCCGGTATCAAAATCACTGGTTCCGGTAAAAGTCCCTGTCGATTGGAGATTATTGAAGTTAGCAGAAGTTCCAGCGGTATAGGCTGCGGAGCCCTGTTCCACACCTGTATTTCCATCTGCATTTGCATCCGAAAACATAATGACCCCGGAAGAGGCCGGCGGGTTGAATGCTGAGTAATTACGCGATTCAATGTCCCATCCGGTCAGGGTTGCGGACAAGACGGTCGAACCAGAAGTAATTGTGAGAGTAGGCGTCACATCAAGAGCCCAAACCGGCGCGTAAATTGAGCCTCCAACCGGGTAAAAAGTTGCGGTTGACGAGTCTGCTGTCGCTGTAATTGTCCAAAGGGCATCTGAAAAGTTCACTCCATTAAGTGAGCCGGATATATTTCCTCCCGTTTCGGTGTAAGTGAGTTGTTGAGCCCGCCCCGCAAACGTGGTGGCAGTAATTACAGCCAGAAGTGCAGTGATTTTCTGTATCATTTGATTGTGTTTTTATTTGTGGTGTCAGCTATCTTATTCTGTACAAGCGAATTATGTGCCAGTCGCAGCGGGGTGCGGTTAATATATTGTTTTGCGCCAATCGAGTTTAAGAATTCCTCTTGACCCTCCCGTTGCGGGAGACAATAAAAGAGTAGGAGTATGAAAAATTCCTACAGTATCGGCGAGTTTTCGCAAATCACCGGTCTATCTGTCAAAACGCTGCGCTTCTATCACGAAAAGGGAATTCTTGTTCCCAGCTCGGTCGATGAATCCACCGGTTACCGTTTTTACGATGCGAGCAAAATTGAGAAGGCCCGCATCATCATGCGACTGCGGCAAATGGAATTTTCCATCGAAGATATTGGGGCTGTGCTCGGCCAATGCGCCGACGAAGCGGATATTTTGAGTTACCTGGAGCGGCAGAAAAATATTCTGCAGCAACGCATTCGTGAAGACCGTGACATTGTCCGCTCGCTCGACCAGATCATCGCGGACGAAAAATCCGCGAAGGAAATTCTTGAGAATGGAAAGTTTGCCGTCGAAGAGAAAAATATCGAATCCATACTGATCGCGGGCATTCGGATAAAAGGCAAGTACAGCGATTGCGGCAAAGGCTTCGGTCAGTTGGGAAAGGCCGTCGGGCGATATATCATCGACAAAGCGCTTTGCCTTTATTATGACGGCGAATATCGCGAGGCCGACGCGGACTTCGAGCCGTGCTTTCCGATTCGCAAGGAGGTTTCAGTTGAGGGCGTCTCCATCCGCACGTTGCCCGCTTGCCGTTGCCTGACGCTTGTTCATCGTGGCAGCTATGATCAATTAGGACGCAGCTACGCCAAAATCCTAAGCGAAGTGGAGCATCGCAAATCGAAAATCTCTCTTCCCACGCGCGAAGTGTATCTCAAAGGCCCCGGCATCATCTTCAAAGGCAATCCCAAGAATTACCTCACCGAAATTCAATTGCCCATCGGCTGATTGCCGGAGCCGCGAACGCCCAAGCCTCATTGCGCGAGCAGTTTGGCTTTTTGTGCCTGAAATTCCGCATCGGAAATGGCGCCCACGTCCTTCGCCTTTTGCAGGTCGACCAGTTGCTGGCCGATCGTCGCCATTTGGGGCTTCGTCGTCGCGCCGCCGCCAATACTCAGGCCGAGACAGCCGCTTAGAAGTGTCATCGCTGTAAGGCCAACGATCATTGGAACGAGTAGTTTTTTCATAATGGTTCGAATTATGTGTGCTTCCTCTGTTGCGATGATTTTGACGCCGTCGAGCCGGCGGGTATTCAAACGTCAAAGATACCTGGCCAAAATCGGCCCTAATTCCCGCTTCGTCTTCGCGGGCCAGACTTTCTTGTCCGTCATGATCGCGTTGCGCAGCGAATCGTGGCACGGCCATGAGGGTGTCGCTGGAATCTGTGGAATCGTTTTCGCGATGATCGCCTTCGCCATCTCGGCGTTGCGCCGCAGATTATCAATCACCATCTCTACGGTCACATGCGCCTCGTCCGTTTTCCAGGAATCGTAATCGGTGATCATTGCGATGGTCGCATAAGCAATCTCCGCCTCGCGCGCGCATTTCGCCTCGCCGAGATTCGTCATGCCGATGACATCGTAGCCGAGCTTGTGGTTCGTCTGAGATTCGGCGCGCGTGCTGAATGCGGGGCCTTCCATATTCACGTAGGTGCCGCCATCGTGAACGCGCGCCTTGAGAGCGCGCGCGTTCTTCAAAAGCAACTGGCGCAATTCCTCCGCAATCGGATCTGCGAACGCAATGTGGCCAACGATGCCGCGCCCGAAAAACGTGTGCTCGAAATCGCGCTTGGTGCGATCAAGAAATTGATCGACGAGGACGAGATCACACGGTTTGTATTTCGCCTGCAATGAGCCGACGGCGCTCGCACTGATGATCCACGCCACACCGAGTTTTTTCATCGCCCAGATATTCGCGCGATGATTCAGTTCGCTCGGCATCACGCGATGCCCGCGCCCGTGCCGGGGAAGGAAAACTACATCGCGCCCGCCGAGTTTGCCGGTGAGAAAATCGTCTGAAGGTGCGCCAAACGGAGTTTTGACCTTCACCCATTTTTGGTTGGTGAAGCCTTCGATATGATACAATCCGCTGCCGCCAATAATGCCGATTCGATAACTAGACATGGGCCGTTTTATACCGGGCGCGACAGGTAAGGGCTAGCTTTTAACGCAAAGACGCAGAGGCGCAAAGTAGAAAGTAGATGGCGTGCTGGTGGGATTGACACACCTTTCGAAATCGCAATTTCTTAAAACCTTTGCGTCTTCGTATCCTTGCGCTTTTGCGTTAATTCGGCCGCGCTGAAATTTCCAGCATCCGCTCAATCGGCAACCGCGCGCGTTTCAGGATGCGCTCGGGCAGTTCGATGCGGGGCGCGAGGTTCTTCATGCAGTCGCGTACTTTTTGAAGCGTATTCATCTTCATGTATTTGCATTCGCTGCAACGGCAATTGTCGGTTGGCATACGCATCACATCGAAGGTCGGCGCGCAAATGAATTCCTTGTCCGGGCATTCCTTCTGCATCCGGTGAATGATTCCCGACTCGGTCACGATCACAAACTTCTTCGCCGGGTCGGTTTTGCAATACGTGATCATTTTCTCGGTTGAAGCCACGGCATCCGCCAAATCGCGAACTTCCTTGAGACTTTCCGGATGCACCACGATTTTCGCGTCGGGAAATTGCTTGCGCAAACGCAGGAGGGCGTCGCGGCGAAATTCCACATGCGCGTAACAATTGCCCTTCCAGAGCGTCATCGGGCGGCCGGTTTGTTCCATCACCCACGCACCGAGATTTTCGTCCGGCACGAACAGCAGGTCCTTGTCCTTTGGCGCGGCGTTCACGATTTTGATCGCGTTGCCGCTGGTCACGATTACGTCGCACAGCGCTTTCACTTCCGCGCTGCAATTGATGTAGGCGATCGTCCAAAAATTCGGGTTCGTCTTCTGCAATGCTTCGAGTTTATCTGCCGGGCAACTTTCCTCCAACGAACAGCCCGCGTCCTTGTCCGGCAGCACTACGATTTTATTCGGGTTCAAAATTTTCGCCGTCTCCGCCATGAAATGAACGCCGCAGAATACGATTACATCGGCGTCCGTTTTCGCCGCCTGCTGGGAAAGGCCGAGCGAATCGCCGACGAAATCCGCCACGTCCTGGATTTCCGGCACCTGATAGTTGTGTGCGAGAATGACGGCGTTGAGTTGCTTCTTGAGCGCCATGATTTCGCGCGCGAGCGGTTCCGCCTCGGCGGGGGACATGCCCTTGCGCATTCGCAAGCGGTCAATGGGAAGCGGCTGAACAGGCGCGTCAATCATGAAGAAAGCATAAAGGCGGAGAATAGAGTCGTCAATGCGACGGGGCCGCTGAAAAGCTCCAAGGACCAAGCGTCCAAGCTCCAGAGAAACTTCAAGTTCCAAGCTCCAAAGACGCGTGTTCGATTTGGTATTTGGATGTTCTCTGGAGCTTGGACGCTTGGTCCTTGGAGCTTCAACAGTCGTTTACCTCAATGCACTAAACAACGCCTGCATTTCCTCATCCGCGAGCGCCGGGTCGGAGAGCGTCTGGCCAATTTCTTCGCGCAGCAATTCCCGATAACGCCGCCGAAGGCGATGCACGGTCACTCGCAGGGTGCCCTCAGAAATTTGCAACGCCGCCGCCGCTTGTCCGTACGAAATTGCGTCTTTGCCGAGCATGAGAAACCGTTCGCATTGCGAATACACTGCTGCTTTGCCGTCGGCGCTGTGCTCATCCCGCAAGCGCGTGATGACTTTTTCCAAAACGGTCATCGCCCAGGCGCGGTCGTAAAGTTTATCCGGACTGATATTGTCCGCGGGGTTGATTTGATAACGCGTGTCCGCATCCTGCCAATCCAATGACAGCGGCGCCACGCCACCGCCGCGCTTCTGGCAATTTGCCCGATCCCATTCATTCGCGAGAAACCGTTTCACCGCCACCAGCAGGAACGCGCGGAATTTTCCCCGATCGCTACTGACGCCTTCGAGGAAATTCTTTTCGAGCAACCGCGTGAAAAACGCCTGCGTGAGATCCTCCGCGTCTTCGCGCGAGTGCCCGTGACGCCGCACATAGACGTAGAGCGGATACCAATACGTGCGGCACAATTCCTCCAGCGCCACATCGGCCTGGGGTGTGCCGCGGCCGCCCGCCGCCAGCACAACCGTCCAGCGCGTGGTCGCAAAAATTTCGCCTGAAACGCGCGTCATTTCATTGGGTTCCCAATATCTGATTCACCGCGTCTGAAAAACAAAAACCATTACTGCGCCAGTTCGGATAGAGCCTGGTCCTTGATGGTAAAATCGCTGATGGTTTTTGCAATGTCGATGGCTTGTTTCCTAAGGCCGCGCTTGGCCAATTCACGAACGGCCTCCAGGGAAGCCTGGCTGCGTGCGGTAAAATCTCTCATCTGCCGCAAAGAGTCGGCGGTAACGTTGGGATTTCCGGCTTTCGCGGCGTTGAGAGCCAGGTTGCCCAGGGCCCGGTCCCTGGCCGTGAAATCGCTCATCATCGACGCTGCGTGCAAGCGGTCCTCTAAATCGTCACTCGAGGTATTGTTCACCACAACGGGCATCACGGTCCCGTCGCCATTGGTTTGTTGAATCAACTTGTAGCGG
>DASZPR010000194.1:0-17779 GCA_035550235.1 Verrucomicrobiia bacterium
CTCGCGGTGAACGGCTTGCGGACAAATAAAAAACCCACCGCCGCAGTCGGCGATGGGTTGTAAATTTTATTTCGTTAACAGTTCAACCTCTGATCGCCAAAGCGCAAGCGACGCGTGCCTTGCGCAGCCACTTGGCCGGCATTGGCGTCGAATGAATTTTGGCAATGACAGGATGCATTGATTACGGGCGCACTCTAATCCACTCCCCGCCGTGGTCAACCAATTATTTATTTTCGCCCGGATGGTTCTGTCGTTGTTTAAAACCTGATAAGATGAAATAACCGCCTGGAGGTTCCACAGGTTCACCGAAAGTTTTCATTTCATGTCAGGGAGAGGACATTGGACGGCACTGTAACACTTCCGCCATCGTCTTATCACAATCGTCACGTTTACATGATGCCCCCCGGCGTGCTTGAGTAAAACCGAACCACTTGGGATAGAAACCAAACCACATATATGAAAAAATTGAACATTGAATGGTCAGACGGAATGGAGGAGGCGGTTCCATTTTATACCTCGCGCCGCGGAAATCTTCTGCGCGGCTCGGCCATGCTTGGCGCCGCAATCGCCGGCTTGCTCGCTGTTGCTCAACCGGCCGAGGCCGGTAGCATCTTCGTCATCGCGATGGAGAACCACAACCTCACTCAGCCGGTGCCGACGAATAGCCCGCAGCAAATTCTCGGCAATCCGGCCGCGCCTTACTTGAACAGCCTGATGACGCCGGGAAATCCGAACGCGATCCAGACGTCCTGGGCGATGCGCTATTACAATGCCGGCATTGGCGAGCATCCTTCCGAGCCCAATTACGTCTGGGCGGAAGCCGGCACGGATTTTGGGGTTCACACGGACGCGGATCCGCGGGATGCGAACGGCAACACGTTTTATGACCGGTCGAATCACTTGACGGCGCAATTTAACGCGGCGGGTATTTCCTGGAAGAATTACCAGGAGGACGTGCAATTAAGCAGCAGCCCGACCAACAGCGCCTCCGGCACGAACGGTCCCGTCAACCCGTACTACGGCACGACGCAATTCAACTACGCGGCAAAGCACAATCCCATGGCCTTTTTCGCCGACACGGCCACGCAGAATGTTTTTCCGTTGTCCCAACTTTTCCTCGACTTTTCCACGCACACGGTCGGGAAGTACAATTGGATTACGCCGAATCAGTTCAACGATGCTCACAGCGCGTTGAACGGCGGATTCACCTATCAGGGCGTTCATTACACGGGCGACCAGGCAGCCGTCGCGACCGGCGACAATTTCCTTTCGCAAATCATTCCGCAAATCATGGCCACGCCGGAATATAAGGATAACGGCGCGATTATCATCTGGTGGGATGAAACGGAAAGAGGTGACACAGTAGACTTCACGATTCCTGAAATTGTCATTTCCCCGCTCGCCAAGGGCAACGCCTACGCGAGCAGCGTGGAGATGAATCATTCCTCGGACATCAAAACGATGGAAGAAATCTTCGGCCTGCCGTTTCTCAACAATCCGATTCCGGTGACCGAAACCAAGGCTTCGGGCACTGGCTACAACAATGTCGCCACGGTCAATGATTTGAGCGACTTGTTCAAAGGCGGGGTTGTTCCGCACGTGCCGAATGTGTCAATTATTCCCGGGGTGCAGGTCCATCTGCCTTTTTCGCACGAGGTGCTCCAACTGGTGTTGATCAAGAATAACGGGACCAGCGCCGTTCCGAATCCGATGTATCTGGTTCTGGATAATCTGAGTTCGAATGGGACGCTTCTCAACGCAGATGGTGTCACATCGGTGCTGGCGCCACTGGGAAGTCCTTTCGTCCAGGTGCCGGCGGGCGATGGAGATGCCGATGATGTGTTGCGACCGCATCAGGTCAGGCCGGTGTTCTTAAAGTTCAGTGACACGAGCAAAGCTCCGATCACTTATACCACCCGGCTGCTGCCGGTGACTCCGACTCCTTAATTTTCGAAAATACGTTCGAAATGACAGGCGCGCTCGAAAGGGCGCGCCTTGTTTTTTCAATTCCGCCGTGGGGGGGGGACAATCGTGCTTGCGTTTTTAAAACGGCAACTTCACATTGGGACAACTTGGCGCTAGCTTTTGGTTTGTTGCTATGTAAAAAAGACACAGGTCGAGAGTTGTAATTGTTTGAAATGCTTTGATTTGTGGTGGTTTAAAACGAGATAATATGGTTCGGTCGCTGGTTTTCACTACTCAGGGAAAGCTGCACAGTCAGGACATTGATATGTTCCTGATGCCGACTTTGTTGTCCGACACCAATTTGTTCCTGTGGGTTGATTTGGAAAATCCCACGCCGGAGGAAACCAAGTACGTGCTGGAGGAGGTCTTTCATTTTCATCCCCTCTCGATCGAGGATTGCGTGAGCGTGAGTCCGTCGCCGAAGGTGGATGAATATTCGCCGAAGGAGGAGGACAAGTTCACGCCCTACCTGTTCATGGTCATTCACACGGTGGACTACAGCCGAAAAGAATGTGTCTTTGCGACGCGCGAATTGGATTTTTTTCTCGGGAAAAATTTTCTCGTGACGTATCACACCGTGCCCATTCGCTGCGTGGTTGTGACTGAGGAACAGGCGATGAAAGGCGCAATGCACATCGCGCGGGCGCCGGATCGGGTTGCGTATAATTTGTTGGATTCCATCGCCGACAACTACAAACCCGCGCTGGATGAACTGGCGATGCAAATTGCCGAGTTGGAACAGGAGGCATTGCAACATCCGAACAAGGACACGCTGAATAAAATTTTGCAAGTGAAGAAGGAAGTGTTGCATCTGCGCCAGATCATTGGGCCGCAGCGGGAAGTGCTCGCGCGATTCGCCCGCGGCGAATTCAAGCAGGTGCGCCCGCATCTTGTGCCGTACTACCGCGACGTTTACGATGCGCTCTTCCACATTTCGGAACTCGCCCAAACGTACACCGATTCGTTGACGGGCATTTTGCAGGTGTACCTGAACATGTCGTCCAACCAGACCGGCGAGGTCGTGAAGCTGTTGACGTTGATCACGGTCATCACCACGCCATTGATGATGGTGGGGACGTGGTACGGAATGAATTTCCACGACATGCCGGAGCTATCGTGGAGACACGGATATTGGGTCGCGTTGGTCATAGTGTTGATATCGACCGCGCTGACCTTTTGGTATTTTCGGAAGAAAAAATGGTTCTAATGAACGCGGAATGCGGAACGCGGAGCGCGGAATGGCCGATGTGCCATTCACGCGAGGGCATTTTTTCCGCGTTCCGAGTTCTGCGTTCCGCGTTTTAATATGGCTGTTAAATCGAGTTTTTTGGACAAAGTGCTTGGCCGCATTGGGCGGCTGGACACAGAAGGTCTGCAGACCGTCGTCCAGCGGCTCGCCCGCGAACGCAGTTTTCTCGAGACGCTGTTCAACACGATTGAAGACGGCGTGCTGGTGGTGGATGAACATGGCGAAATCATTTACTTCAACCAGGCCGTGACGCAGTTGATCGGCTTCCAGCCAAACGTGGAAGGGCAATCGATCACGGATTTTTTGCCCGAACTCGATTGGAAGGAAATTTCGCGAATGGACAACCGCGGCGGGCAGCGCGTGGTGCGCCATGAGTTTGAGGTGCATTATCCGCGCGCACGTTTTCTGCGGCTCTATGCTGCGCCGTTGGACGGCGAAACCACCGGCAGTTCTGGTGTCGCCCTGATTTTGCATGACGCCACCGAAGCGCGGCAGAAGACTTTCGAAGCCATCGAGAGCGAACGCATCCAGGCGCTGACTCTGCTCGCGGCGAGCGTGGCGCACGAGATCGGCAATCCGCTCAACGCACTCCACATCCATTTGCAATTGATGGAACGCGAACTGAAGAAGTTGAAAAGTGACGAGCCGCCGTCGCCGCGTTCAGGCGTTCCGTGGCGGCGTGGCGCCAAGAGCGCATCGCCGGCGGCGGGCCAATCGCATGAAGAAGTGGCGCGCAAGCTGGAGCAATACCTTGGCGTGGCCAAAGGCGAGATCAACCGCCTCGATTACATCGTCACGCAATTTTTGCACGCCATTCGCCCGACGCTGCCACAATTGAAACCCGCGTCGTTGAATGAAGTCGTGGAGAAAACGTTGGAATTGTTGCGGCCGGAATTGGAAAATCGCGGATTGACCGTGAAGGCCAAATTGCAAGCGCGATTGCCCTTCACGCCGCTGGATACGACGCAAATGCAACAGGTGCTGGTGAACCTGATCAAGAACGCGATGCAGGCGATGACGAAGGGCGGCACGCTGACGTTGCAAACGGGCGAAGGTTCCGACGGCGTGTGGTTGAGTGTGGCGGATACCGGCGGCGGCATTCCGCAGGAGCAGATCAATCGCATCTTTGAGCCGTTTTTTACCACCAAGAAAAAAGGCAGCGGCCTTGGCTTGATGATCGTGCAACGAATCATCCGCGCTCACGGCGGGCGCATCGAATTGGAAAGCCTGGTGGGGCGCGGCAGCACGTTCCGGATCTGGCTGCCGCTGCATGAACGCAGACAACGCCTGTTGGAAGCGCCGCTGCATGACTGAAACGAATTTTATTTGTGGCTGAACAACCAACATTACTGATTGTCGACGATGAGAAAACGACCCGCGAAGGGTTGCGCGCGGCGTTGGAGGACCGTTACGACGTCTATCTCGCCGAGGATGCCAAGGTGGCGGCGGAGTTGCTCGAGCAGGAGCATTTCGACGTGCTGCTGACGGATTTCCGGCTGCCGAATGAGGATGGGATGAAATTGATCGCTCGCGCCAAATCTTTGCCGAAGCCGCCGATTTGCATTTTGATGACGGCTTACGGCTCCGAGGAAATTGCTGTGGAAGCCATGAAGCGCGGTGCGGATGATTACATCGCGAAAGGCCGGTTGCAGATTGACGAACTGGAGATGCGCATTGCGCGCGCGTTGCGGCAGCAGAAGCTCGAAGTGGAAAACGTCTCACTGCGCCAGCAACTCGATTCGAAATTCGGTGTCGAAAATATCATCGGTGAGTCCCCCGCGATCCAGGAAGTGCTCGACGTGGTGAAACAAGTCGCACCGACGCGCGCCACGGTGTTGTTGCTGGGCGAAAGCGGCACCGGCAAGGAATTAATCGCCAAGGCCATCCATCAACTGAGCCCGCGCGCAAAACAGCCGATGGTCAGCGTGCATTGCGCCGCGTTGACGCCCTCGCTGTTGGAGAGCGAATTATTCGGGCACGAGAAGGGCGCCTTCACCGGCGCTCACGAGCGGCGGGTGGGCCGCATCGAGCAGGCGCAGGGGGGGACGTTGTTTCTGGATGAGATCGGCGAGATTGATGCAACCATCCAGGTGAAGCTGTTGCGTTTTCTGGGCGAGCGCACTTTTGAACGCGTTGGCTCCAATAAGACCCTCGTCGCTGACGTGCGGTTGATCGCAGCGACGAACAAAAATCTGGAAGAGCTTGTTAAAGCGGGGACTTTTCGCGAAGATTTGTTTTTCCGCCTGCGCGTGGTGGAGGTCATACTGCCGCCCTTGCGCGCGCGGATGGGCGATGTGCCGTTGCTGGCGCAGAGTTTCCTCCGGGAATTCGCTAAAGAAAACAACAAATCGGTGAACGAATTCACGGCGGACGCGCTCGAAACGCTGATGAGTTATCATTGGCCGGGAAATGTGCGCGAGTTGCGCACGGCCATCGAGCATGCGGTGGTGTTGTGCCGCGGTGAAAAAATCGCCGCCCGCGATTTGCCGGCCTCGGTGCGCGGCGGCGCTGTTTCGGCGGACCCGCAACGTGTGCTGGCGCGGAATGATTTGACGGTGACCGAAGCGGAAAAGCAGTTGATCATTCGCGCGTTGAAAGAGACCCGCGGCAACCGCACGCTCGCGGCGAAAAAAATTGGCATGAGCCGGCGCACACTGCACCGGAAATTGCACACTTACGGATTGGAAGAGTTTTAATATGCTGAAGAATTCAGTGCAGGAGTGGATTCACAAGCTGGAAAATGCCAGCGGGGCAAAGTATGTGTCGTTCCTAGTGATTCTGCTGGTCTTCGCGGCGCTTCTGATTCGTTACGACGTTCATTGCGCCCGCAACATGGCTTCCCCCACCGCGATGGAGGCGGCGCAATTGGGGCGCAACCTGTCCATGGACCGCGGTTACACCACCGAATGCATCCGTCCTCTGAGCATTTATCTCGTCAAGCAGAAGAACAACATGGCTGGCGATAAAGATCCCGCACGCCTCAATGGAAATCATCCGGACATTTCGAACCCGCCGGCTTATCCTGTCGTGCTGGCGGGATTGATGAAAGTGCTGCCGTTTCATTTTGACAACAATTTGAAAGGCGCGTTTTGGAGTGCGCCGGACGCAAAATCCCCGAATGGCCGCAGAGGCATCCGATATCAGCCGGATTTTCTCATCACTTTTTTCAATCAATTCCTCTTCATTGCCATCCTGGTTCTCGTCTTTTTCTGGGCGCGACGATTATTCGATGTGGGCGTTGCGACGCTTTCCACCGTTATCCTGATTGGCACCGAAGTTTTGTGGCGTTTCAGCGCTTCCGGGCTTTCGACGATGCTGTTGCTTCTGGTGTTCATGGGATTAGTCTGGTGCCTTACCCTATGGGAGTCCGAAGTACGCGAGCCGAAATGGGGGCAAAAAGGCTCCGCTCTCCTGAGCGTGGCCCTGGGTTTGCTGATCGGCGTCGGGTCCCTGACCCGCTATTCATTTCTTTGCATCATCGTGCCGGTGCTTATTTTCATGGGCGTCTTTGGCGGGCCGCGCCGCTGGCTTTATTGTATTGTACTGCTCGTCGCGGCCGCCGCGGTGGTGAGCCCGTGGATTGCGCGAAATTATTCCGTCAGCGGGACCGCGTTTGGCACGACGGGTTATAACGTGATTGAATGGTTCTTCCCGGGGTTCAGGCTGCAACGCTCGTTGCAACCCGAGTTGCCGCCGTTTGCGGTGAGCGTGTATTTTCGGAAGCTGGCGGCCAATCTCCTGCCCGCGTTGCAGGAGGATTTGTTCGGCAATGCTGGCGGTTGGATCACCGGTTTCTTCCTGGTGGGCCTCCTGGTGGGTTTTCGCAATCTGGCATTGCGGCGGATGCGTTACTTCACTCTGGGCTGTATCGTCACGTTGGCCATCGCGCAGGCGCTGGCGCGCACCAAGCTTTCGGATGAAACACCGGATATCAATTCCGAGAATCTGCTGGTGTTGATGACGCCGTTGATTGCGGTCTACGGCGTGGCGCTTTTTTACACGCTGTTGGAGAACATGCAATTGCCGTTCTTTCAAATGCGCTACGTGGCCATGACGGTGTTTGCACTGCTGGTCACGTTGCCGATGTGGTTTGCGCTGGTGTTGCCCGGCAAAGGCGCGATTGTGTATCCGCCGTATTGGCCGGATAAAATCGAGGAAAGCGCCCATGTGCTAAAAGAGAATGAAGTGATGATGACCGATGTCCCGTGGGCTGTGGCGTGGTATGGAGATCGGGAGGCGGTCTGGCTGACGTTGAACGCCACGGCCAGTCCGGACAATCCGACGGATTGGCAGGAAAGCTTTTTTGCCATTAATGACCAGTTGAAACCGATTCACGCGCTGTATCTCACGCCGCGATCGCTGGATGCGCGTTTTCAAACCGATTGGATTCGCGCCAACCAGGTCAGTTGGGGGCGATTCATCATGAGCACCCTTTACAGCGGACAAATTCCAAGTTCGTTTCCGTTGACGAAAATTCCCCCCGGTTATCTGCCGGAACAACTGTTGCTGTGCGATTTTGCGCGGTGGTGAGCCGGCGCTTCCCGCTCAACCTTTTTGAGGCTGGCTGCCGGAATTATCTGGCGGAGGCGAGGTCGGCTCAGTTGGGGCGGTGACTTTCCCGAGGATTTTCAACATCAAAAGGCCTCCCACCAAACCAAACGGGGCCATAAAATAAAAATAATAGTTCCAGCTTCGGTCCAGCAGCCGGCCCAGAAAATACCCCGCGAGGCTTCCGCCAAAATACTGGAATGAATCAATGATGCCGGAGGCGAAGCCCACCATTTTGCGCCCGCCAATATCCATCGCCGATGCAGTGCCTAGGAGCGAGTGAGTGGAGTTGGCAGTGAAGGAGATCAGGATAAAAAAGAAAATTGCCGCGCTGGCGGAATGGAATTGGGCGGCGACAAGAATAACGGCCGTTTCCAAAAAATAAATTCCCGCGGCCACGGGCGCGCGGCGACCCCGGAAAACCGTGTCGGACAAATACCCGGAAATAAGCGACCCCGCGGAGGCGACGAATGGGATCATAAACCCGAGGAACTGGAATTTGGCGGACTCAAGATCCAAATGATGGACCTCCTGCATATAGCGCGGGAACCATTGATCCACACTCTGCCGGACGGCGCCGGTGCAAGCGTAGGCCAGGGCTGTAATCCACACGACAGGATTGGAAATGATCGCGATCAATACCTTCGTGAGGCTGATGTTTTCCGGGCCGGTATCCGGCTCGCCCACGACCGGGAATCCTATTTCCTCCGGTGTCTGCTTCACCACCAGCGCCATGCACAGCGCGACCACACCGCACACGCACGCCGGCACCCAGAAAAGCCAGCGCCAGTGCAACGGCGGCACGCGCCATAACCCGAGAAAAACAAATCCCGCCAGCAATGCCGGGCCGAGATTGAAGATTCCAAAACGGCCGAGATTGATCATGAATCCGTATATGCCTGCGAAACGGCCGCGCTCTCGGTGGGCGAACCAGGCCGTGTTGATTTTGATCATGCCGGGCGCGCCAAACGCCTGGAAGTAACCGTCCACGCCGCGCACCACGACAAAAAAGCTGATCAAACTTAAGAACACTTCTCCGCCGAAAAGGTGCAGATGAACCAGCAGATGTCTCCCTGGACTCGCGGCCAGGGGCTGAGCGGGTTGCGTCTGCAGCAGTGACACCGCGCCGAACAGAAGATTCATGACGACGGTGCCGCTGGCTCCGATCAGCATCGCCTTTTTGCCACCCAACTTGTCGGTTAGCAGGCCGTTTAGGATTTGCCCGAATGCGTAAGTGAGCAGGGCGGTCGTGATGATCAATCCCATGTCGGCCCGCGAAAATCCGTATTCCTCACTGATGGCCTTGTTGGCGATGGAAAGATTGTATCTGCAAAGATAAAACGACGTGTAGAGCAGGCCGAGAAATCCCCAGTTCAAACCTCGCCGGGCGCGAAAGCCGCGTGGGTGTATTCTTCGCGCGGGGCCCGCCGGGTGGTCTTGTGTCATCGGCGGATTATGCCATGAACCAAGGAGGCGCGAAGGGGAAGTTATTGACAGAGAAGGGTCGGATTGTGAATTTCGTTCGCCATCACCAGTTCGCCATTTCCGGTGCTTTCGCGTCCTCCGTTTCGGCGATATACCGGCGCGTAGCCGCGGGAAGTTCCTTCCAAATTTTTATCGAAACGACCAGGCCAATAATGGCGAACGGCACGAGGAAGAGCGGCCACCATTGCCAATTGCGAGTCGTGATCCAGCCCAGGCAAAGCGATTGCAGGCCGCTGCCCAAATAAGCGAAACCGTCCACAATGCCAGAACAGGTGGCGGTGGCTTTGCGCCCGCCGAAATCCGTGGCGGCGGTGCCGGACATCAGCGAGGTGATGCCAATGGATGCCATCACGATGAACACAGCGGCCCAACCCACAGTGACCGGCGCCGAAAACAAAACGGCCGCCATCCCGCCGGCGAGGATCAAAACCATTCCGCAGAGCAGGGCGGCGGGTGGGCCGCGGCGTGATTGGAAAAATTTGTCCGAAATAATCCCGCCGGCGAAACCGCCCACCACGCCAAACAGGCACAGGAGCAATCCCCAGTGATTCAGGAAAAACGCCGCCGCCACGGGTTCAGTTTCCTTCGCGAAGGTTCGATACCATTCGGTCATGCTGTAGCGAAAGACGCCGGAGGTCAGTTCCACGACCGCGATGAGCAGCATCAGCCGGCTCGCGAATATTTTTTTCAACAGATCGAGCACGGAAAATTCGAGGTGCATTTCCCCAGACGACGCGTCACACGTATCGAGATGGGGAAAACCGGCTTCCTCCGGCGTGTCTTTGATCAGCCAAATGTCGAGGACGATCCAAACGAGAAGAATCGCCGCGGGAATGAAAAAGACGGCCCACGTGGCATCGACAGTCGAGCCCGTCGGTACGAAAAGTTTTCGCATTAATTCCTGCAGCCAACCGCCGGTGGTGGCGGGATTTGCCTTCGTCATTGAGACGATACTTGCGCCCCAATCGAACGCGAAATAAACGCCGAAGGAAATGAGCGTTCCAAAAATTGCCCCGAAGATGCCGCGCTCGCGAACGTGAAACCAATAGGCTTTGACTTTGATGATGGACATCGCGCCGTAGCTTTGAAAATACATGTTCGCCGCGTAGAGGAGGGAGAAAGAGGAGGCGAGATGAATCTTCAGATGCTTGACTACGATCAAATAAGTCAGCACGCCCATGGCGACATTGCACACGCAGGCACCAAGCGCGGCGACGATGATTCCGCGCTTGCCGCCGAGTTTTCGGTCGATGAGCGGGCCGTTTATCAGGAAGGACAACGCGTAAACCCAGGTGCCGACTCCAAAGATGATTCCAAGATCTTGTTTGGACATCGCCGCGAGCGCGTCCTTGGCAACGATGACATTGTAGCGACCCATGCACAGAAATGCGTAAGTCATTCCCAGCGGAAACCAGTTCACGAACCGACGGATCATGAATTGTCGGTTGTGGCCGAGGGGATTGTTGTAGAAATAGAGCGCGATGATGATGGCGAGACAAATGCCGACCAGGTAGAGCGGCCCCTGGGGTGAGTCAATAAACTTCAAAATGCTCGACATGCTGTGGTGCTACGCGGGAAGAACATTTTGTCTCGCCGGCTGCGCGCCATGAGAGGCTATCGGGCAAGAAATGCAGGTCAAGCCTGCAACCGGGGCGCGGATGTTACATTTTGAGGAGCCGCTATGGAACGGAAAGCCGGGTTATGGAGAAGTCATAGCTCCTCATTACGCCATTCAATGCCGTGTTCTGGCAGAATCGCGCGTGCCCGTCGACGAAGCCGAGCGTTCCTCCGTTCGGATGCAATTCGCGGGTCCAGGATAGGTCCAGGTTCGTCGTGATGGTCAGAGTTCCGTGCGGGACAGGCTGGCCGTTCACTGCGAGGTTGCGATCACCCACCAGAATGCAAGTCGTGGGGTAATTGGTTGAGGGGTAACCATTGACAAAATAACTGAGATTGGAATCGCCCAATGCATCATAATTCTCCGCGGGCTGCCGGTTCTTGTCTCGCGGGCATATTAAAGTCGGCAGATAGCGGACGTATCCGGAGAGCTTTTCGAAGTGTGGGAAAGTCTGGTTTTGGCTCAAGAATTCCCTGGTGCCGCCGTTGGTGACGGAGGCCTGCATGGGAAATTTCCCGCCATTGTCGCTCGCGTACATCAGGAAACCGAGATCGGTTTGACGAAGATTATTCAAACACCGGAGTGCCGTGGCTTTATTATGTGATCCCCCGTTTCCAGGAAGCAAAAGTGCGATTAAAATGACGGTGGCGACGATGACGAGCAAAACTTCCAGTAACGTCATTGCCGCACTGGTCTTCCACGGGAAATGCGTTTTCATCGCAAGCAGCAGCTTACGCCGGCCCACGCCGAAGGGAATGTTCGTTTGGACGCACACGGTGGAAAAGTGTGAATTGCGCATCTGCCCGTTCGGATTTGAGATTGACCGTTTCGAAGAGGGCCAACTACCTTGCGCCTCAAATTTAGCTATTTGGCTGTGCCGTCTGAAAAACATTTCATTAGCCGTCCCCGGATCTCTTTCGTCGCGCTTTGGGTCATTTTTTGCGCTTTCTGCAACTTCATCGGCTGGGCTTTGTCGGCAGGTCACGCGTTGAACCGGGCTGGGTATGCCGTCTCCTTCGTGTTGCTACTTGTTGGGTTTGCGTTTTGGAAGGCAAAAACCAACGCGGTCTTTTTCCAGGCACAGGACTTCCATAAACTCAGGCGCCGGTTTCGTCGGCGTTTCCCAATGGCGTTTTTAATCCTGGCGGCGCTGGCCA
The DNA here is from genome assembly GCA_035550235.1 of Verrucomicrobiia bacterium. Lineage (GTDB taxonomy): Bacteria > Verrucomicrobiota > Verrucomicrobiia > Limisphaerales > DASXHY01 > DASXHY01. Next base: position 12,023 of record DASZPR010000194.1, read on the forward strand.
TTCTCGGCGGTGTCATTTATCCCGGCACCAATTACGATGGTTTGGCCTACCGGTTGCCGCGCACCTTGCACTGGCTCGCGGAGGGGCACTGGCATTGGATTCATACTGATTTCGATCGCGTCAATAACCGCGGTGCCGGTATTGAATGGGTTTCAGCGCCAATCATGGCGTTCATGCGGACTGATCGATTGCTCTTTTTGCTGAATGCGGTTTCGTTCCTCCTGTTGCCCGGATTGATTTTCAGTGTATTTACACGACTCGGTGTTCGGACCCGCGTGGCCTGGTATTGGATGTGGCCGTTGTCCTGCGGTTGCTGCTTTTTACTCCAGGCCGGCAGCATTGGCAACGACCTGTTCACCGTTCCCTTCGCGCTGGCAGCCATCGATTACGCGTTGCGCTCGCATCAGCAAAAATCGCTCGGCGCGTTGTGGCTTTCCATTCTGAGCGCGGGATTACTCACGGGCATCAAGGCCAACACCGTGCCGCTGGGATTGCCGTATGTGATTGCGTTGCTGCCCGGTTGGCGGATGTGGGGAAAAAAAGCCTATGTCACCGTGGCGGTTTGTCTGGTGGCTATCGTGATCTCGTTCATTTCAATTTCGTATTTCAACGTCGTTTATGCCGGTGATTGGACGGGTGGAACGTCGTCACATATCGCCACCAATAAATCGAGACTCATCCCGCGCTTGACTGGCAATGTCGTGATCCTGGCGATCAATGGTTTCACACCGCCGATCGCTCCCTTCGCCAATTGGTGGAACAATCATATCTCCGCACGAATCGCCGCGACGACGTGGGGCAAAGCAATCGACGCCGATTTTTCCTCGCCCGTGCCGATTTTCGAAATGAGCGAAATGGATACGGAAGAGGGGGCCGGTTTGGGATTCGGTTGTTATCTTTTAGTCGGAGCCACGCTGGCAGCGGTGCTTTGGAATTCTCGCAATCGCGCAGCGCCGGGGACATTTCGTCCGTTACCGACATTCGTCAATCTCGGTACTTACGCGTCGTTGTTGGTGTTCTTTGTAAGCTCTGATTATATGAGCATTGCCCGTCTGTTGGCGCCCTATTATCCGCTGCTGCTGATTCCGCTGTTGATGATTGTGAATGAAAAACTCGTGCGCCGGCGCTGGTGGCAAGTTGTGGCACTCAGCAGTTTTGTTCTCGCGGCGCTGCCGCTGATTGCGAGCCCGCCGCGGCCGCTTTTTCCATGGAGACCGGTGGTGGCTTTGCTTCAGAAGCTGGGCGCTTCGCCCAGGCTCACTGCCCGCACGGAACGGGTGTATTCGGTCTACAGTCATCGAGCCGATGCCTTTGCGCCAATGATACCGCTGTTACCGCCTGGAACCACGGTGGTTGGGTTGGTGACCTATGACGACCCGGAAGCGGCGTTGTGGAAGCCGTACGGTTCCCGCCGGGTGGTTCACGTTTGTCAAAAGGACAGCGGTGATTTTATTCGCTCGGAAGGCGTGAAGTACATCCTCGTGAGTTCGGAAAAGTTTCACATGAATTTTGAGAAGCCACTTGAGCAATGGCTGGCCGAGATCAATGGAACAATCGTTGCAACCAAGCCGTTGTCGTTACGGGCCGGGGAGGGGTCGGTTGATTGGTATTGGGTGCGGCTCAATTGATAGTGCGCTCGAGATGTCGATCGCAAAAATTTCGGTGGAAAAATTGACTTCACGCGAACGAGGTGAAAATTGCTCGCACGAGAGAAGAGGGAAACTCCATAAAGCTCAGAGAGTTTCCAAAGTCTTAGCCAGGTCTTCCGGCGTTCCAAAGCAATAGAGTTTCTTGATCGGGAAATTCTTTACCCGCGCTCCCGAGGCGATCAAGTCATTATAAAGAGGCCCGACATAGAATTCGCTGGCTTCGCGTTGGCCGGAATGAAATCGTGCCTCGGCCGCCGCAACAAAGTCGCGGCCTCGCCGAAACCAATACGTGCCCGTGGTCGCCCAGGGAGAAATCACTTCCTTTTCGCGTACCTGTTCGACGAAGCCCGCCGCATTTTCGCGCGCAAAGCTCCAGCGCTTTTCCTGTGAGGGAAAAACGAGCAATGCTCCATCGAGATTTTCGGCGTTGGCTTTTTCAGTCCAGCCGCGGTCGGCCGCAAAAGCCGTGTCTGCATTGTGGATGAGGAGCGGCTCGTTGTTGTTAATCAAATCCTTTGCCCGCAGAACCGTCATGGCCTGTCCCGCGGTCAGTTCCGGGACTGAAAGCACGAAGGGTTGATGCGCTGCGTAGCGGGTGCGAATGTCTTGTTCGAGAGCGGGAAATTCCGGTTGCGAAGCGAGCAAAATGAAAATCAACCGGCCTGAGTATACTAATGGCAGGCTGTCTGTAGCCCAGGCATACATGGGACGACCGCGAACGTCGATCAGCGGTTTGGGAACCTTAAAGCCCGCTTCGCGAAATCGACTGCCCAAACCCGCCATCGGCATCACGATATTTATTTTCTGGGCGGTCACGCTCATGGCGTTTTGGCGCGGGTTTTCTCGTGACTCATGGGCAGATTGCTGCCATCGCCGGAAATCTCATTCCAACTGGTAAATCGAAGGCCGTTGTCATCCAGGTAAACATCCGCATGAGGTTTGCCAAACCAGATTTCATCGTAGGGAATTTGATTCGCTGCGAGCCAGTCGAGCAGGGTTTTACCCTGCCGGGCGATCACCATGCCGATGTTGCTATTGCACGTAGCCATGTGGCGGGCAGTGCAGAGAATGAGATAATGTCCGGCTTGTTTCAGTGCCTGCATTTTTTCCACAGCGCCTGGCAGGGGCTTGAGATCGCCATAGGTTTGCTCGGGGCGGCGTAATTCACAAATCACGCCATCGACATCAATGCATATCTTCATTTTCTAAAATCTCGTTGAGAATGCGCAGGCCGGTGGCGAACATCGCCGACTGCCGCGCCGGAGAATCCTGATGCAGCGGGCACATCGACAAAAATAACAATCCTTCGAGCAGGCGAACTTCTTTCAACGCGTAATCCGCGCCGAATGTCTGTTTGAAAGCATCCAGGACGGCACCGCGGGTCGCGGGGAAAAATTGCTGCAGATTCATGCGGGTGCCGTCGCGCTCCAGCAGGAACATGTCATGGATCAAAAAATCGTAACCGCCATCCATCGAATGCAGCAGTTTGGCAATATCATAACGGCCATCGCCGTAAATTCCGGACTCGCCAAAGCTGCCACGCGGATCGATGAACTTGAAGAGACGCGAAACTGGATCGTAAAGAATATTGGTGAAGCAAAGGTCACCGTGAATGATCTGTCCGCGAGGCTTGCCTGATAGTTTTCGGACGCGTGCGCTTACTTCTTTTTGTATTTTCGGCCAGCCCGATAAGCGTCGGCCGTTTAGCTCAATCGCGGTTGCTGTGGTTAATTGAGCGAAGCTGCGGTCCTGTCCGGCGAAGGTGTTTAGCCGGTCCTCCGTTTTATTCCAATAAAAATCGAACGCTGCCTTGGGAGACAGCTCCACGGAATAATTTGCAAAGCAAGCGACAATCTTCCGCAGCGTCTGGAAAACGGATTCCCAATATTTGCTTTCGAATTCCTCGAATACCCAGATTTCCGACAGCGTCGGATAGCCGTAATATTCCAAGGTCAGGAAAAGGTCCTTCGGCGCCAGGCTGAAATCGACCAGCCTCGGGAAAAATGTGGCAAGGTCCCGCGGAACCAGCCGATAATAATTGATTTCATTGAGGAACTTAGCCTTGTGCTCACTTCGTTTCGTGATAGTGCCGCGAAGCTCGTCGATTTGGATGGCGTTAAAGCTGCGCGCCTGCAACAACCGCCGGCGCGAACTGGTGAGGAAGTCCAGGTTGCCGCAGTCAAACCATTCTCCTGCGGGATGAGCGGACAAGTCCCGAGAATCAATGTAGGGCTGCAAGGCATGGCGAAGTTGCAGCGAACGCGCGCCGGCATCCAGCGCCGACTGGAGCGCGCGCCGCGCCGGTTGAGGATCGCGAAAGTGATAGACGCCAACCAAAGCTGGCCAGCCGTCAGGATTTTTCGCCGGTTTGTCCGCGAGAGTTTTGACGCGATGCGACCGATCAATTTCAGCCAGACACCATCGCGTGGCATCTTGAACGGGAGCGGTCAAAACAAAATTTTCATCAAACGGGATATTTGATTTCGTGGAGAATTCGAACAGTGTATCTCCCAGCACGACGAGGCAAGGCTGGTTTTCATCCACTTTCTTCAGGCATTCCAGCAGCGTGAAACCCGGTCCGAGATCTTTTTCAACCGGCACAAGTGTAATGTGCTGGATCGCGCCGAATGCCTGTTGGACAAAACGAGGCAGACGGGTTTCCGTGTGACGGAGGCCGAGCACAATGCGATTCACCCCTAGTTGATGGAGATAATGCAACAACCAGTGAATCGTCGGCCGGCCGTTCACGGGTATCATGGCCGACGATGTGCGGCCAAAAATGGAGCCGAGTGCGGCGGGGGCGGCGCCGGCGGCCAGAATCACGGCAGTTTTGGCCCGGGCCAAAGACTTTCTTTTTTCCATCGTTGGCTGATTCTGGGAAACCTTTGGCTTTTGAGCAATCTTTGAGTGAGGCTGTCCAAACGAAATGCTTGAGTTATCGCCCGGCTCTGTTTCCATTCGCTCCCGAATGAGTTTTTTGCCGTCGATGATCTCATGGCTTCAGCGCGTCCGTACTTCCGCGCGCATGGCGTTTGTGTGGCGGATGGTTGCCATGGGGCTTGGATCTTTTTTGGGGCTGCTCTGGACGCGGTTGTTGCTGCGTGCCATGGGGGACCCGCTCATGGGTCTGTTCCAAAATTTTCAGGCTTTGACGCGATTGGGCGGAGTGGGGGATTTCGGAATCACAGCGGCATTGTCACTTACCGTTGGCGCGATGCTCGGTCGCAGGGACGAAGCCGGTTTGCAGGCGTTGTTGGCGTCCGCACGGACGTTGTTTTTATTTTTGGCCTGTGGTTTGTGCGTCCTGTTTCTCAGCCTTTCGCCTTGGCTCCCGAAATGGCTGAATTTTGCAGCCGTTCCGGGCGCCGGTTCGATGCGCTGGCTTTTTGTTTACGGAGGATTGAGCCTGTGGCTGACGATCGTAGGAGGCTATTTTGCGAGTCTCAATTATGCGCATGGCACGGTCACATGGCCGATTTTCCCGACGGTGCTGTTTGCGCAAATCCTGGCGCCTTTTTTTCATTGGCGTCTGGCGTTGCTTGGCATGCCGCTCTGGGTGCAGATGCTGCCGTACCTCGCCTCAGGAGCGATTCTTACTTGGCTCGCTTGGCTCATGTTGAAGTGGTCACATCCATGGATGGGCGATCTCACGCCATTGAAACAGGATCGCGCCCAATGGAAAACGCTCGCAGGAGCGAGTTGGTGGGCCTATTTGGTAAGCCTCGGCACTGCGGTTTATCTCACGACGGATCGACTGGTGATCGGGGCTGTGATTGGCACGGCCATCATCCCGACCTATCAGGCCAATTATAAAGTATGTGACCTTGGCCTTACGTTAATTGTTACGGCAGCTTTCGTTGGTTTCCCGAAAATCACGCAATGGATTACCAGTCCTGATCCAGAGGATCGTCGGCGTTTGCTGGCCGGGCTGCATCGGCTCAGTGTTTTTGAGATTGTCATGGTTTGTGGCGTGGTGCTTGGGTATCTCGCTTTCAATAACCTTTTCATTCGGTATTGGCTTGATAGCGCGGTTGCGCCGCAAGCGCATCGGGCTCCGTTGTTCCTGCAGTTCGCCTTTGCCGCGAACCTCGCGGTATCAGTGGGTGGG
>DASZPR010000195.1:0-15450 GCA_035550235.1 Verrucomicrobiia bacterium
GGGTCAGTCGGGTGTTGGGGCAGGAAAATGACCTCGGGTATCGGCACGAGTTCTATCGGGAAGACGGCGACCGCATGAGCATCGACACGGACTCATTCCTGTTCGACGCAAAACTGAACCCGCATGTGCGCGTGATAGGGACGTACGTGATCGACACCATTTCCGGCGCGACACCCATTGGCGCGCCACCGCAAACCAAGTGGCCGTTCGCCAGTTTCAATGATCTCTACAACCGTGCTTACGGGCAGGCGTATTCCAGCCAATTCAACCAGTTCGTCAATCAGAATCAGATTTATGTGGACGCGGGTTATGAGACGTTCCAGCAGATGACCAACCAGGCCGCGCAGTTCGCCGGGCAAACCGCGCCGAACATCGCCACTAATAGCGCCAACGCCTCCTACCACAGCCTCACGAACAGTCCGAATTATCGCAAGAAGACCGTGCCGCTCGCGAAAATGCACGACAAGCGCAACGCCTTTTCCTTCGCACTACCCATCACGGTGGGGCGTCATGAGATCACCCCCGGCGTCGCGCACAGCCAGGAAAGCGATTACAAATCGGTCGGCGGCTCGCTGAACTACTCGCTCAGCCTGAATCAAAAAAACACGACGTTCAATTTCGGTTACGCCCACAACGCCGATACGGTGCGGGACGATAAATTCATCTGGGAAAGCAAGACCACGGACAATTTTCTCGTAGGCATCAATCAATTGCTGGATCCGAAATCCTACGTGCTCGTTAATTTCGTCTTCAACAATGATTACGGTTACCTCGCCGATCCATATCGCGGCGTGATGGTCGCGAACAATTACCCGCAGTATAATCCGGACGACCCCGCGCTGATTCCCGAGAAACGCCCGCGGCACCGCAGCAGCGAGGTGTTGTTTGGCTCCTATACGCGTTTCATCGATCCCCTCGAGGGCAGCGGGGAAACCAGCCTGCGTATCTTCCACGATTCCTGGGGAATTTTTTCCGCCACCACCACGCTTGACTGGCATCAGCGGCTCGGCAGCCACTTGGTGGTAACGCCGACGTTCCGTTACACCTACCAGACTGCGGCCGATTTTTATTACGTGCTGGTGCCGGATTACTTGAATTTGCCAACGTTTTATTCCGCTGACTACCGGCTTTCGCAGATGGAAACGTTCACGATGGGATTGGCCGTGACCTGGCGAGTGGCTCGCCATCTCTCCCTCGACGCGAGTTATTACCGCTACGTGATGCACGGCCTGGATGGCGTCACGTCGCCAAGCGCTTACCCGTCGGCCAACGTCGGCAGCCTCGGATTACGTCTATGGTTCTAACAGCCAACCATTCAATACCGATGGTGCGCGAGCGCATTTGGCGTTCCGCACGACGCTCGGTCGAATTGAACTTTCATCGGCTGGCCTTTCAAGCCATGAGCACTGACTGCCGCGTGCATTTCCAAATGGCCGATGCCGGGCGTGCCGAGGAATTCCAGAACACGGTCCTGGATTGGGTGGCAATGTTCGAAGCGAAGTATTCGCGCTTCTTGCCGGACAGCCTCATCAGCCAGATCAATCAGGCCGCCGGTGAGCATTGGGTGGAGATCGACGCCGAAACCGAGGCGCTCTTCAACCTCTGTCAGGAGTTGTTGTTTTTCACGCGCGGTGTGTTTGATCCCACGGCATTGCCCTTAATGCGGCTGTGGAATTGGAAAGCGACAAATCCCGTGATTCCGACTTCCGCGCAAATCAAATCCGCGTTGGAACTGGTCGGTTGGCGCAAAGTTGAGCGCCGCCCGGGTGCTATTTTCCTTCCCCAACGCGGAATGATGCTCGATCTCGGCGGAATCGGAAAAGAATATGCAGTGGACCGCGTGCTCCAGATGGGGCTGGAGCAGGGCATCAAAAACATCCTGGTTGATTTCGGCCAGGACGTGCGTGTCCACGGCGAATCCCCGCAAAAAGTGCCTTGGTGCATCGGGTTGGAAAATCCGCTCGCCGTCGGCAAATGCTGGACCTCATTGCTCGTCCACAATCACGCAGTCGCCACCTCCGGCGATTATCTTCGACACTTCGTTTTCCAGGGACGCCGTTACGGGCACATTGTCGATCCGCGCGACGGCTACCCCGCAAATACCGGCGTACTGTCGGTGTCGGTTGTATCACCGCACTGCACCTTTGCCGGCATCGTTTCGACTGCGGCGGTCATTCTCGGACCCAAAGCGGGATTGGAAATGATGAGTTTCTGCCCGGGCGTGGATGGCGCCATCATTACGGACACCTCTCGCTTCCAGACGAAAGGCTTCAACAATTTTGCGACCAGCTGAATAAATGAAACTCAAAATCTTCTTTTTCGCTCTGAGCTGCGCCGTGTGCGGGGGCTGTCAGAATGTTCAGCCGTGGGAACGCGGAACGCTGGCCGACTACACAATGCGCGCCGATCGCGACCCCATCGGCGAAGCGCAGGCCGACCACATCTTCTTTTCACGCGAAATGGCTTCCGGCGGCAAAGGCGTGGGCGGCGGCGGCTGCGGTTGCAACTGATTCACATTACAAAGCCGAAAATCATTTTATGAAACGAACCAATCGAGTCCTCGTAAAGATGTTGTCGTTGTTCATGGCCTTCGCCCTCCAGGTGATGCCACTCATCCGCTCGGCGTTGATGAACCTCAACCAGGCGCTGGCGCCTAATGGCTGGGCCGTGGTGTTCCGCTGCGCCGCCGGCGCGGCCATCCTGGGCTGTGACGCCGTCTCGAAAGCCTCCAGCATCGCCATTTCACCGCCCAATGCCACCGCCAACCAGCCCTACGTCGGCACCATCACCTATTCCGGCGGCCACGCAGGCTCCGTCAGTTCCATGTCGCTCTCGAATTTCTGTCTCACGGCTTCGACGAATTTGTTCAACGGTTTGACGATCGTTTATACCGGCGGAAATACCGCCGCCGTCACGGGAACGCCGACCAATGCGGGCACGTTTGCCTTCACGCTGAAAATCTATGACGGGCAGTGCGGCGGTGGGAATTCGGATACGCGCACGACCAGTCTGGTTGTGGGGACGGGAGGTGGCGGAGGCGTCGCGCCGGTGATTACGTCGCCACCGCAAGGCGTGACCGCGCAGATTGGCGCGGACGCACTTCTCAGCGTCGGCGCCTCAGGCAATCCCGCGCCCACCTATTATTGGTATCGCGGCATCCCCGGTTTCGCGACCAATCTCGTGGGAGTGGGCGCTTCCCTGGATTTTCCCTCGGCGCAATTAACCAACTCCGGATTGTATACCGTGGTTGCCTCCAATGCGACTGGCTCCGCCAGTTCACCAGCCTACCTGAGCGTCGCGCTCACGCCCGGGACGAATCAATTGGCGCTGAATTACACCAATTATTACCCCTCCGGACAGGCGCTGTCGATGTACAGCTATCTCACGAATGTTTCCACCGCGAGCAACGTTTACAAGTGGCAATACAATTCGGTGGACATCACTGCCTACAGTCAGACGGGAAATAATTTCAGTCTCACCGGCCCGCAGGTCGCGCCGGCCAAGAGCGGAAAATATTCGGTGGTATTCAACAGTGTAGTGGGTGGGACGACAGTCGTGGACCAGCAGTTGTATTACTCCTTCTGGGCCTTTGGACAACCGCCCACCTTCACCAACTCGCCGCAATCGACCAACATCACCAGTGGTCTCGATGTCACTCTTAATGTCGCCGCCACAAACAACGCTGTGCCCGCCAGCACGCCGCAACTGCCTTATTATGGCACTAACACGCCGCTGACGTTTCTGTGGTATTTGAATGGCACCAACCTCGTCGCCACGCAAACCACGAATGGCTTGCTCGCGAGTGAAAACCTCGTGCTGCACTCGGTTACTTCGGCGAGCCAGGGCGATTACACCGTGGTCGTGACCAATTATTGGGGATCAATCACCAGCACGCCCGCGACCTTGACGGTGACTTCGTCGGGCGCATCGCCGGGAATCGTCACGCAGCCGATAGCTTTGTCCGTTCTCGCAGGTCAAAATGCCGCGTTCAATGTGGTGGCGTCGGGCACCGGCCCGTTGAGCTATCAATGGATTCGCGACAGCACGGCTCTCACCAACGACACCGTCTATTCCGGCGTAAATACGAACGCGTTAACCCTGACGCGAGTCGGCCCCGGAAATATCGGCACCTATTCCGTAATCGTCTCCAACTCCATTGGCGCCACGAACAGCATAGGTGTGCCGCTAGATGTGCAACCGCCGCCGGCGCTCAGTGTTTCGCGCGGCCCTAACGGCTTGCAGCTCGGAGCGAATACAATCACTGGACTGACCTACGTGGTTCTCTCAGCCAGTAATTTAATTTCCCCCTGGACGCCAATCGCGACCAACACCGTGCCGGCGAACGGAGTGCTGTCGTTCACAAACCCGGCCACTGGCCCGAATCAATTCCTGAAACTGCAATTCCCTTGAGAACAACTGCAAAAGAACGCTTATGAAAACCATTGTGGAATTAAAATGGATTGCCGTGGTGATGGCGCTTGCTATCGGCGCGGCCGCAGCCACCGCGGGAACGCCCGCCAAAGGCGACAAGTTCCCGGACCTTTCCACCTTCGGCCTCGAGGGTGCGTTGCCATCTTTTGCGGGCAAGGTGGTGCTGGTGGATTTTTTTGCGTCCTGGTGCGGCCCCTGCCAGGAATCGTTTCCCGCGATGGAAAAATTGCATCAGAAATACGCCTTGCGGGGGCTCGTCATTGTGGCCATCAACCTCGACAAGAAACCGGAAGACATGCAGAAGTTCTTGAAGGACCACCCCGTCACCTTCGCGACCGTGCGCGACGCCTCCTTCAAACTCGTGAACGAAGTGAAGATTCCCACCATGCCGAGTTCGTTCCTGCTGGATCGTTCCGGCAAGGTCTTTGCCATGCATCGCGGATTTGAGGGCAGCAAAACTGAGAAGCAGTACGTCGAGGAAATCGAATCTCTGCTCAAATGACAATTTCGATGAAAACGCTTTCCAAACCAATCGTCCTGGCGGTGTTGCTCGCAGCGGCGGCTGTTGCGGTCGGCCAGGAATCCAGTCCGATCACGATTGCGCCGGAAGTCCGCACCGTCAAAGGCCAACGCGAGTTGACCCTCAAGTTTCACGTGCCGGAACATCATCATCTCTACGCAGACCGATTGTCCGTCGAAATTGCTGGCCGCGTGGTGAGCGTAAATCTGCCGGAGCCGGTGATGCAATTGGACAAGTACAGCTCCAAAACCGTCGGTGTTTACACGCAGGATTTTGTTGCCCCGGCGCCGCTTCCGTTGGTGCCTGGTAATCTGGAAATCGCGGTGAATTTTCAAGGCTGCAGCGACTCCGAATGCTATTTCCCAGAAACGCGGAAATGGAGCATCCGTCCCGACCAAACTGTTGCTTCGCTGGATGCTTCTGTGCCGCCATCTGTCGCCGCACCGTCGGCAACCCTGACCAGCGGCTTCAAAATTACCAATCACGCATCTGGCTATTTAGGCCGGAAACAATTCCTCGCGTTCCTCGATTCCAGCGCTGCCGCGATGGGTTCGCCCACGGGCAATTCCACATTCGCCGGTACGGGCACCCTTGCCACCGTCCTGCTCATCCTCCTCGGCGGCCTCGCGCTGAATCTGACTCCCTGCGTGCTGCCGATGATTCCCATCAACCTCGCCATTTTGGGCGCGGGCGTTAATGGCGGTAATCGCCGCCGCGGCGTGGCGCTTGGCGGCACCTATGGCCTGGGAATGGCGCTGGCGTACGGCGGATTGGGAATGATCGTGGTGCTGACGGGCAGCAAATTCGGCGCGCTCAATTCCTCAGCGTGGTTTAATTTCGGAATCGCCATCGTGTTCGTGGTGCTCGGACTGGCGATGTTCGATAAAATCGCCATCGACTTCTCGCGCTTCCAACGCGGCGCCAGTCCAAAGAAAAGCGGTCATGCGGCGTTCGTCGGGGCGGCTTTTATGGGTTCCGTTTCTGCGCTTCTGGCCGGCGCCTGCGTCGCGCCCGTGGTCATTTCTGTGCTGCTGCTGGCCACCACCAGTTACCAGCAAGGCAATCTCGCCGGCCTGCTTTATCCGTTCGTCCTCGGTTTGGGCATGGCGCTGCCGTGGCCGTTCGCCGCCGGCGGACTCTCCTTTCTACCCAAGCCCGGCCGATGGATGGTGCGCATCAAATATGGATTTGGCGTGCTGATTTTTGGATTTGCGCTCTGGTATAGCTGGTTGGGCTGGAACCTTACCCGCGCGGATGCAGTCAACGTGAGCGCGCGCGAGACGAGCGACTCGCTGAATGACTTGCGCGCCGCGCTGAAACGGTCGCGGGAGAGCGGCAAGCCCGTGTTCGTGGATTTTTGGGCGAGCTGGTGCAAAAACTGCGAAGCAATGGAACACACCACCTTCCGCGACCAGGAAGTTCGTCAACGCTTACAACACTTTGAAGTGGTTCGGTTCGAGGCCGAGCATCTCAACGACGCCGCGACCAAAAGCGTGCTCGATGAATTCGGTATCATGGGATTGCCGGGTTACGTGGTCCTGCGCTCCGACAACGCTGCTGCTTTGTAATGTACCAATCGCGCGCACGGGTTCGCAATTACGGTTTGTCATGACATCACATTTCGACGGGAAGTCGCAAGTGGACGCGCCACCTGTTCCGCTGATCAGTGTTTCGTACCTTTGGCTGATTTTGGTAGATACAGAGAAAAAGGAAAGTAGTGCGTGCCGCATGAGTTGCAGCTTTCCTCCTGATCTGCAAAAAGGGCCAAATAAGCTTCGGGACCGTGGTAAGGTTTTGGTAAGGTTTGAGGGCGTTTCGGGAACGGCCTGTGACGTCAATTCAAAAGTGAGTTTTCGCCTTATTTCACAGTGCTCTCGTCCGCCTATTTGCACGGTCATGCAAGACCGGGAAAACGCTCAAGGGGCAATTTAAAGTCCTGTGCGTCTGCCATTTCGCCACACCGGAAATTATTTATACAATGATTTGCGTCTTTTTTAGGAAACAAGATCGCGTCTGTGCTACTGTTGCGGCGCGTGAAAGCAAGTGAAGCCGCAAGCAACACTTAAAATAGAACTGACGCTCAATCTCATGGGCCAAATTTCGCAAAGGTTTTCGACGGGCGCAAGCAACCGATTCGCGGTCTCTGGGGCTGTAATGGCAGGTACTACGCCGAATTAAAAATTGAAAACGCCATCACAGGCGGAAAGAAAACAAAACGGGTTCCGCTTGTGGACAAGGGTAATCAGACGGTCAAAACCGTTGCCCAAGCTGTTGCCCGGATTAACCGGCTTCGAACGCGGTGTGCCGATAATGCTTTACCGGTCCTCGCGAGATAGCCGAAGTTTGCGGATTATGCAAAACGGATCTTAAAGCAATTGGAGGCGGGCAGGGGGCTAAGAAGCTGGGAATTGTTCTGATTCCAAAACCAGCCGCCATTTCTGCAAATCAAAGCCCTGAGCCTCCCCCGATTTCGTGGACAGCAGGATCAAGCCGTTGGAAAGTGAACGATGAGCAAGAAACACGGAAATCGATATGGCAAAGAGTTCAAGCAGGAGGCCGTGCGGCTCAGATTGCATTTGTCTCACAATCAACATCCCCGTAAAAGAGAACGAATTACCTAAAAATGAACTGTCACGATAAAAGCCATCTCAAAATTTCCGTCCCGCACCGGTTTTATCAAAACTCTTTTTTGCTGGCCGGACTATTACTCATTCTGACTATTTTTTCAGTCCAAGGTATGGTGTGGCAATGGTCCGTGCCGATGGGCAAGGGCCGAGCGTTCCTTTGGGTGCCATCCAACTGCCGGCAGCTTCGTGCGGTCGTTGTCGGTCAGAACAACATGATAGAACAGGGGATCCTCGAACATCCGGACTTCCGCAAGGCACTGGCGGGCGAAGGAATCGGTGAAGTGTTTGTCGCTCCGCCGTTTGAATTTGTTTTTCAATTCGATAAGGGCGCCGGCGAGCGATTTGACGATATGATGAATCGGCTCGCGGATGTATCTGGATATTCAGAATTGAAATTTGTTCCGGTGGCGCCACTGGGGCATTCGGCTTGCGCCAGTTTTCCATGGAACTTTGCCGCGTGGAATCCCGAGCGCACGCTTGCCATCTTGTCGATTCACGGCGATGCGCCATTGACAAAATTTACCGGCAGTGGACGGCCTAATCCTGATTGGGTAAACCGCAACATTGATGGCATTCCTGGACTGATGGTGATGGCCGAGTACGAGTGGGGCGACAGTGAGCACGGTGTGGATCGATTAACGCCTGCGTTGTCGTACAAAAACCAGCATCCCGGAACACCGATTGCCATGCTGGCCGAGCCGGGCGAGGGTCACTTCAATTATTCGGATGAGTTGGTCCGGTTTTTGGCGATGTTTATTCGCAAAGCGGCCAAAGAACGGCTGCCGGCAAAGATGTCATTGGGCCGTCCGGCGGCGCTGAAGCCTGTGGATCCCGCAAAAGGTTGGCTGGTGCAACGCTGGCATTTGAATCAGCCGAGAACCGTGGAACCGGCTCCTTTTGAGAAATACAAGGGTGAGCCGAAAGAGACATTCTGGGCGCTCGATCGAGAAATGGCCTGGGCCATTGAAAATTATCAAGCTGATCAACCGGGAAAAATACCACAACTTCTGAGCATCACTTCCGACGACATGCCGTTGACCAATGGTTGTGGAGAGCCAGTCACACCGCGATTCATTCCTGATGATGATGGTGTTACGTTCCGCCTGAAAACGGCGTTTATGGATTTCGTTCCCGGTAGCGCCAGCTATAACCAGAATCCCGCGCGATGGACTTCTCTTCCAGCAGGCTCAAAACTGGGGCATGCCACGGGCGGCGGGTCAATTGTGCTGCACAAAATTGTCGGTCCTGTGATTCAGACTGGCTCAAACACATTTCAGTTCGCGATGAACCGCATCAACTCGACCGAAGATAGACGTAATTTTGATATCTGGGTGTGGGCCAGTCATCCCGGCGATGCCAAATATAAAAGCATCGTGCAGCAGGCCATGATTCGTGTGCCGCAAAATACCGAGGGCGCGCCACAGAAAATTTCATTTCCGAAACCTTCCGACGTGACAGGTCGAACAAAATCTCTCAGGCTCGATGGTTTCTCTGATCGAGGACTGAAAGTTTATTACTATGTCCTCGAAGGACCGGCGGACGTTGAAGGCGACATTTTAAAATTCACTCCAATTCCGCCGCGCGCAGGTTTTCCGGTAAAAGTGACGGTTGTTGCCTGGCAACACGGATTGCCGGGCAAGATCAAAACCGCCGAACCCGTAACACAGGAATTTTTTATTCAGAAATAACCATGAGAAATCCATCCCTCGTCAGGATCAACCTGCTAGCGGCGATGCTCGCCGTTGCGATGCAATCAGCATTTTTTGTTCAAGGTGCCACTCCTGCGAATGGAGGCACCAATGAACCGCCAGAAACTGCAGCGACCCGCGACGCTCGAATGGGGTGGTGGCGGGAGGCCCGCTTCGGGATGTTCATTCATTTTGGCCTTTATGCCATTCCCGGTCGGGGCGAATGGGTGCAATGGAATGAGCAAATTCCGGTCGAGGAATACGCGAAATTGGCGGACCAATTCACGCTCACTAATTTTAATCCCACTGCTTGGGCGGACACCGCCAAGGCTGCCGGGATGAAATATATGGTGCTGACGTCCCGTCATCATGATGGCTTCTGTTTGTTCAATGACCCGGGAAATACTTTCACCACCGTAAATTCAGCCGCGCATCGCGATGTGGTGAAGGAATACGTCGCAGCGGTCCGAAAAGCCGGCCTGCATGTCGGGCTTTACTACTCGCCGTTGGACTGGAGATTTCCCGGCTACATCATGCCGGATTTGCAACGCAGCAGCGCTGAGGCGATGCGGGCGCAATATCATCGGCAAGTCGAGGAACTGCTTTCGAACTATGGCAAGATTGATGTTCTGTGGTTCGATGGTGGCGAAACGGACTGGCTCAGTTTCAGTGGTGATTGGGAAGGCGCCAAATGGGTAAAGCGCCCGGCGACAGAGCATTACCACGGCGGCTTTAGCTGGCAGCATGATCAGGTCTACGCCAGGCTTCGCCAACTTCAGCCGGATGTGATCATCAATGGCCGCGCGGACATGCCGGAAGATTTTCATTCGCGCGAAGGTGACGGGGCGCTCGGGGGCTTTGACAACCAACATCCCTGGGAACTTTGCACGACACTCGCGGGTGCGTGGGGTTACCAGCCGAATCAAACTCCCAAATCGCTCAAAACCTGCATCCAACTGCTGGCGAAAGTTGCCGGCCGTGACGGCAATTTGCTCCTGAACGTCGGGCCCGCCCCCAATGGGCAGATCGACCCGCCCCAAGCCGCGCGATTGCGTGAAGTCGGCGAATGGCTGGGCAAATACGGCCAAAGCATTTACGGCACCCGCGGTGGGCCCTTTCTGCCGGGTAATTTCGGTGCCACCACGCATCACGATAAAACCATTTATGTTCACGTTTTGCAGTGGCCGGGCGAGAAGCTCACATTGCCGCCTCTTCCGGCAAAAGTGGTTCGCGCATCGGTATTGACAGGCGGCAAAGCGAACGTTTCCCAGACGGAACAGGGCATCGAACTTTCTGTGTCGCCGGAAGACCGAAACGACACGGACACGATCGTCGCCTTGGAGTTGAATGAATCTGCGGACGCAATTCCATTAACCAAAGTGGACTCATCGGAGAAATAAGCACGATGCCAAACAGGCTATGATTGTTCAGTGATGCTCTGGGCAAAATAAATGACGTAAAAATGAAACGACTCTCTACACATTGTTTGTGGCTTGGAATCATTGCCATTGCGGGCAGCGCGCTGGCCGAGTCGGCCACCGCTGGTTCCAATTTACTTTGGTATGACAAACCGGCTGAAAAGTGGGTGCAGGCTTTGCCCGTCGGCAATGGTCGATTGGGTGCAATGATCTTTGGCCAGCCGATAAACGAGCGATTACAACTCAACGATGTAACCGTCTGGAGCGGCGCGCCGCAGCCCAATGCGGACCGTGCCGACGCCTACAAAAGCCTCCCCGAATTGCGCCGCCTCATACGCGAGGGCAAATATGCGGAGGCTGAGAAATTCGCCAACGCGCATTTCAATGGGCCCGCGCCTTACGATGCGTCCTACCAAACCCTGGGCGATTTGCATTTTCAGTTTCAACTCCCAGACGCTTCGGTTGCGGAGTATAAGCGCTGGCTGGACATTGATTCCGCCGTCGCTGGCGTGGAGTTCACTGCCGGCGGGACGAAATTTCAACGCGAGATTTTTTCCAGCGCGCCAGACGGAGTAATCGTCGAACGCCTGACGAGCAGCGGCAAAGGCGGATTGAGTTTCACAATGAAATTATCCCGCGCAGCTTCCGCGAAGACGGTGCTCGTGGGCAATGACACGCTCGTTATGACCGGCAATACCGATATGCCGAAGTTGAAAGGCAATCTGGATTACGAAGTGGATGCCCGCATTCTCGTCAAAGGTGGCAAAGTCAGCGGGGCGGGGGACAGTTTGAAAGTTGAGGGCGCGAATGAAGCTGTCATCCTGGTGGCCTGCGGCACATCCTTTGCCCTGGATTACGCTAAGGGTTATCGCGGCGCGGATCCGCACCAGGCCGCACAGCGGTTGAACGTGGCCGCAAAAAAATCATATGCACAGCTTAAATCCGCTCATGTCGCCGACTATCAAAAATATTTCCGGCGTGTCAGTCTGGATTTGGGAACGACGGCATCGGCGAAATTGCCGACCGACCTGCGTTTGAAAAACTACGGCGATGGCAAAGGCGATCCCGCACTGGTTTCCTTATTCTACCAATATGGCCGTTACCTGTTGATTTCATGCAGCCGCCCCGAGGATCCGTTGCCCGCCAATTTGCAAGGGATTTGGGGCGACGGTTTAAATTTGCCCTGGAACTGCGATTATCACGACAACATCAATCTCCAAATGATTTATTGGCCGGCGGAGGCGGCCAATCTGAGCGAAATGCATCTGCCGATGTTGAACCTGACGACGAACCTGGTCGCGCCCGGCACGAAAACGGCCAAGGCCTATTTCGGTCCTGATACGCCGGGCTGGCTGGTGGGCTACACCGTCAACGGTTGGAGTTGGACCAGTCCGGGCGCGCAATTGACGTGGGGCATATGGTTTGGTGGCAGCGGTTGGTTGTGCCGGCATTTATGGGAGCACTACGCCTTTACCCAGGACAGGAATTATCTGCGCGAAGTTTATCCGGCCCTGCGCGGCGCATCCGAGTTCTGGTTGGCGAATCTCGTGGAAGGCGAGGATGGCAAGCTCATTACCTCGCCGTCATCGTCCCCCGAAAATACGTTTACCACGGACACGGGCGTCACTTCCAGCATCACGGAAGGCGCTACGATGGAGCGTTCGATCGTCTGGGATTTGTTTGACAAGACCGCCCGCGCCGCTGCTGCCCTCGGGATCGACGCCGACTTCGCTGCGAAACTTCAGGCTGCGCGCGATCGTATTCGCCCCTTGCAAATCGGCAAGGCCGGCCAATTGATGGAATGGAACGGCGACTGGGATTTGAACGCGAAGGATCTTCACCACCGGCACGTTTCGCATCTGTACGCGCTTTATCCCAGCGACCAAATTGATGTGCTTGCGATGCCCGACCTGGCTGGTGCGGCCAAAAAATCCCTGGAGATTCGCGGTGATGACGGCACAGGTTGGTCGATCGCGTGGAAGGAAAATCTTTGGGCGCGCCTGCGCGACGGAGATCACGCGCTGCGACTTTTGTCCGATCAATTGCGGTTTACCGACGACACCCGGATTGTGATGGCTCACGCGGGCGGAACTTATCCGAATCTGTTCGACGCGCATCCACCGTTTCAAATCGACGGGAACATGGGAGCGGTCGCGGGTATTACGGAGATGTTGCTGCAAAGTCATGAGCGGTACTTTGAGACGAATGCGCCGGCCACCGACCATTACATCATCGACCTGCTGCCCGCGCTGCCGAAAGCGTGGCCGCAGGGATCCGTGAAGGGACTGCGTGCGCGAGGGGGATTCATCGTGGATATTGCCTGGAAGGACGGAAAACTCCTGAAGGCTGTGGTGCATTCTGTGCGGGGAGAGCCTGCGGAATTACGTTATGGCAACGTCGTTCATCGAATCGATTCTCCAAAAGGAAGCGCGCTTTCGTGGAGCGGACGATGAAATGATTCCAAACCCAATCATTCCCGGATTTTTCCCGACCCCAGCATCTGCCAACACAAATCCGACCATCATCGAAAATCTACCTGATGGAAACAACAGCAACCAATCTGTTGGGCACTGCATGGACAGATTTGGGCACCAACAACCCCGTTACGATATCACCAGTTAGCAATTTGTTCTTCCATGCGGTCCTCCCTTGAGGTGAGATGAAGCCGCATGAACTTTTGGTCCGGCCCGCAATGAAAAAAATATTCTATCTTATCCTTGGAATGTCGCTTGTTTTCCCCGCTTTGGGACAATCCGGCAGCTCCCGCGAAATTCTCAATTTCAATCGGGAATGGAAATTCCAATTAGGCGACGTTTCGGGAGCGGAAGCGACGGGTTTTGACGATGGCAAATGGGATGCGGCTAATCTGCCGCATTCTTTCTCGATGCCATATTTTGCGGCCGATCGTTTTTATGTCGGCTACGGTTGGTATCGAAAACATTTCGATGTGCCCGTGGCTTGGGCGGGGCGGCGTGTTAACCTGGAGTTCGACGGCGTCTTCCAGGTGGCGGAAGTGTTCGTGAACGGCCAACGCATGGGAGCACATCAAGGCGGCTACACCGGGTTCACCCTCGACATCACCGACGCCGTCAAGACGGGAGATAATATCGTTGCGATTCGCGTGAATAACATATGGAATCCGCGCCTCGCTCCGCGCGCGGGTGAGCACACTTTTTCCGGCGGCATTTATCGGGATGTTCGGCTCGTCGTCACCGCGTCCGTGCACGTCGCCTGGTATGGCACCTTCGTTACCATACCCCAGGTTTCCAGGAAGTCCGGCACGGTGAACGTGAAAACGGAGGTGGTGAATGATTCAAACGCCGCACGTTTGGTAACGGTGAGCACGAGCGTGGTGGATGCCAAGGGCAAAACGGTCGCGCAAATGAAATCGACTGGAAAGATTGCTGCCGGCGCCACGAACGTTTTCGATCAAACCAGTTCAGCGATTGCCAATCCTAAACTGTGGTCGCCGGAACAGCCCAACCTTTATTCGGTGAAAACGGTTTTGCTGGAGAATGGAAAACGGATTGACGATTACACTTCACCGCTGGGTTTTCGCTGGTTTAAATTCACAGCGGATCAGGGATTTTTTCTCAATGGTGAGCATCATTACTTCAAAGGTGCCAATGTGCATCAGGACCATGCCGGGTGGGGCGATGCCGTGGCCGATAGTGGATTCTTCCGCGACGTCAAACTCGTGAAGGACGCCGGTTTTGATTTCATTCGCGGATCGCATTATCCGCACGCGCCGGCGTTTTCCGCCGCCTGCGATGATCTGGGAATTCTGTTTTGGTCGGAAAATTGTTTTTGGGGCACTGGCGGTTTCAAAAGTCCGTGGGGTGGAAGCGCCTATCCTACGAACCCGGCTGACGACGCGGACTTTGAAGCCAGTGTGAAAGCCAGCCTGCGGGACATGATCCGCATTCATCGCAATCATCCGAGTATCATCGTGTGGAGCATGGACAATGAAGTGTTTTTCAGCAGCGGTTCGGTGATGCCCCAGGTTCGGCGTTTCCTGAAAGACCTGGTGGCTTACACGCACGAGTTGGATCCGACGCGTCCCGCCGGCATTGGGGGCTCGCAGCGCGGTAACATCGACAAGCTCGGTGACGTGGCAGGTTACAATGGCGACGGCGCGCGGTTGTTTGTGAATCCGGGGATTCCGAATGTTGTCACGGAATACGGTTCCACCAGCGCCGATCGCCCGGGCAAATACGCGCCGGGGTGGGGGGACTTGCCGAGTACGCCAGGTGCGGATAAGAACCAGGAAGGTTCATGGCGTTTGCCGTGGCGCAGCGGTGAAGTCCTTTGGTGCGCGTTTGACCACGGAAGTCTCGCGGGTCGCCGATTCGGCGCCATGGGGATGATCGATTATTTTCGCCTGCCGAAACGGCAATGGTATTGGTATCGCAATGAGTACCTGCACATCCCGCCGCCAGCCTGGCCCAGCAAGGGGATTCCTGCCGCACTGAAATTGACGGCCGACAAAACGATTCTCAATTCAGTGGATGGAACGGATGACGCGCAACTCATCGTGAGCGTCGTGGATAAAAATGGCAATGCGCTCGATAGCTGCCCGCTGGTGACGTTGTCGATTGAATCCGGACCCGGTGAATTTCCAACTGGCCCGAGCATTACTTTTGCACCGGATTCTGACATAGCCATTCGCGACGGCTCGGCCGCCATGGAATTCCGGTCCTATTATTCGGGAAAAACAGTCATCCGTGCAACCTCGCCTGGATTGAAGGATGCGACGATTGAAATCA
>DASZPR010000196.1:0-4118 GCA_035550235.1 Verrucomicrobiia bacterium
TCGACACTGGTGATGATTCTGCCCACGGACATGATTTCCAAACGCGCGGTCGGCACGCTCGCCGGGCTGGTTGGTTTTGGCGGCGCCATGGGCGGCATCGTGCTTGGCCAGTTCGCGGGATATTTGCTGGATCATGGATTCAGTTACACGCCAATACTTATCGTCGCGGGTTCGCTGCATCTGGCAGCATTTATTTTAATTTGCCTCCTGGTTCCAAAAATTCAGCCGTTAACGCTTTCAACAATTAAAACCTAAATGAAAATCACTGAAATCCGCACTCGCGCCATTCAATGGACCGGCAAGACCGTGCCGCTGCCGCCGCATTTTTGCACCAACCCGATGGATGCCGTTTCGCCCATGCTTACCAAAGCGACCATGGGCACGTTCACGTTTCACGGCTGGCTACTCGTCGAAATTTTCACCGACAACGGCCTCGTGGGCATTGGCAATGCCGCGCTTTCACCGCTTGTCACCAAGCAGGTCATCGACCTTTATCTGAAGCCGTTGTTGATCGGCGCGGATCCGTGGGACACGGAATTTCTCTGGCAACACATGTATCGCAAGACGATGGCGTTTGGCCGAAAGGGCATTGCGATGGTGGCCATCAGCGCGGTGGACATCGCACTTTGGGATTTGCTGGGCAAATCGGCGAAGCAACCGGTGTATCGTTTGCTCGGTGGCCGCACGAAACCGAAAATTCCCGTTTACGCGAGCCGGCTTTATTCCACGCCGCTGAAGGAACTGGCCAGCGAAGCGAGCAAATATAAGAAGCAAGGTTATCAGGCGATGAAGCTGCGTTTCGGGTGGGGACCGACCGATGGACCGGAAGGCATGCAGAAGAATGTAGATCTCGTTCGCACCGTGCGCGAGACGGTCGGCGATGGCGTCGACATCATGACCGACGCTTACATGGGTTGGAATCTTGATTATGCGAAGCGGATGTTGCCGTTGCTGGAAAAATTTAATTTGCGCTGGCTCGAGGAAGCGGTGATTCCCGATGACATTCACGGTTACGCGGAATTGAAACGCTTCGGGCGCGTGCCCATTGCGGGCGGCGAGCATGAGCATACCATCTACGGTTTCCGCCAACTCATCGAGGCGCGCGCGGTGGATTATATCCAGTTCGATACGAATCGCGTCGGCGGACTCACGCAGGCGCGCAAGATCGCCGCGCTGGCCGAGGCGCATTCCATCCCGGTGATTCCGCATGCCGGGCAGATGCATAATTATCACGTGGTCATGGCGAGCTTGAATTCGCCTATGGCGGAATTCTTCCCGCCGGTCGATGTCGAGGTGGGCAACGAACTGTTCTGGTATATTTTCAAAGGCGAACCAACGCCGAAGAATGGTTATATTGATCTTGATGAGAACACGCCGGGCCTCGGCCTGACTGTCGACGAACCCGCCCTGAAAAAATTTCATATCACCGAATGAACCGACTTGTCCAAATCCAAAACGGCGCGAACCGGCGCGTGGCGCTGGTCGAAGAGCCGCATTTAAGATTAATCGGGGGTGTCACGTCGGTTTACGATCTCGCTGTCATCGCCGATTCGAAAAATACTTCTCTGCTCAAACTGGTGCAGGATTCGGCCACTGACGAACGGCTGGATTACAATGCGATTTACGATGGCAAAAGCCCGTGGAAATTAATGGCGCCCATCGATCATCCCCAGGAACCCGCGCGCTGCCTCATTTCCGGCACCGGCCTGACGCATCTCGGCAGTGCGAAAAATCGCCAGGCGATGCACAGCGCGAGCGAGGCTGAGATGAATGACAGCATGAAAATATTTAAATGGGGTGTGGAAGGAGGCAAACCGGCGCCGGGAAAAATCGGCATCGCGCCGGAATGGTTTTACAAAGGCAACGGCGGCATGCTGCGCGGGCCCGGCGAATCGCTGGATGTCCCCTCGCACGCCGAGGATGGAGGCGAGGAGGCGGAAATCGCGGGTGTTTATTTCGTAGCTGCGAACGGAGTGCCGCGCCGCATCGGCATGGCGATTGGTAATGAATTCTCCGACCACAAATTCGAGAAGAGAAATTATCTCAATCTGGCGGGCTCGAAGCTCCGCGCGTGCGCGCTGGGGCCGGAACTCGTGATTGATCCCGAATTTCAATCCGTCCCGGGCACCGTCAAAATCGAACGCGGCGGAAAAATTATTTGGTCGCAGGAAATTTTGACTGGCGAAAAGGAAATGTGTCACAGCGTCGCGAACATTGAACATCACCATTTCAAGTTTGAGGGCCACCGGCGTCCGGGCGATGTCCATGTCCATTATTTTGGAGCGTGCAGTTTGAGTTTCGGCGCGGGCATCGTGCTGGAGCATGGCGATATGATGGAGGTTTCGTTCAGCGGGTTCGGTCGTCCGCTACGCAACCCATTGCGCGTGGCGGAGCGCAATGACAGATTAGTCACTGTCAAACCGTTGTAATGATTTATTATGAGTAAACCTCGAGTTGGATTTTTGGGATTGGGCATCATGGGTTCCGGCATGGCGCGACGCCTTCTCGCCAATGGTTTTCCTTTGGCCGTTTACAATCGAAACTCAAAGAAGGCCGAAGGGTTTACCGAATCCGGGGCCCGTGTGGCGGCGAATCCACGCGAGGCGGCGGCTGGCGCGGACGTGGTTGTCTGCATGGTGGCCGATGACAATGCCTCACGCGCGATGTGGCTCGGCGAAAATGGCGCGCTGGCCGGTGCGGCTCCGGGAACGATCTGCATTGATTCCAGCACGGTGAGCGTCGGTTGGGCGCGGGAATTGGCAAAAGCGGCCGAGGCGAAGAAATGCGAATTTCTCGATACGCCGGTCACGGGAAGCAAAAATCAGGCGGCAGCGGGAGAATTGAATTTTTTAGTTGGTGGTGAACCGACCACACTTGAAAAGGCGCGGCCGGTGCTGGCGGCCATGAGCAAATCCATCACGCACATCGGTCCGGTCGGCAGCGGCGCTTTGATCAAACTGATCAATAATTTTGTGTGCGGCGTGCAAATCATTGCGATTGCGGAGGCTGTGGCGATGATTGAACGCAGTGGGCTTGATCGCGCTCGCGCGTTGGAAGTGCTTACGCAAGGCGCGCCGGGCAGTCCGCTGGTTAAAGCCGTCTCTGCGCGCATGACGGCGGCGGATTATACGCCGAATTTTCTGCTGCGTTTGATGGCTAAAGATTTGAAATATTCATTGGAAGAGGCGGATAAACTTTCACTTCATCTGACTACGGCGGCGGCGGCGCTGGAGACGTTTCAGAAGGCTATGGCGGCCGGTTATGGGGAGAAGGATATTGCGGCGGCGGTGGAGTTGCTTCGTGCTTCCACCGGGACCAAGAAACATGATAACGAGTCCCGGAGAGATGGTTGACGTCCTCAGATAAATTCGGTCGTTCCTTCGGAACTCGAATCATTCACTGCTCAACCCGGCGATGAATCGCCGGGCTATTTTCGAGCATCCCTTCGGGATAACTAAAAATAAATCACAGCGGCTCGAGCAGCGTGATGTCGTCCGACAAACGCGTGTTTTTCCAGCCGGGAACTTCGGGGATTGGTTTACCGGTGAATTGCGGGTGCCAGGAAACCAGGAGCGTGCTTTTGTGGAGGGGCGAAAGGTCGCCTTGGAGGACGTCGTACTCGGCGCCTTCAATGTCCATTTTGAAAAATGTCGGCGCGCCGAATTTGGCAACGGCATCCCGCAGCGCAATGGTTGACACACGGGGGCCGGTGGGCTTGGAATTAAAATCCGGATCGTGCGAGCCCATGATGACTCCGCCATCCGGCGTCAGCGCATTCGGCACAATCACCACGTTTGAATAATTTTGCGTCCGATTCGCGAGGTAGTAGAGCGAGTTCAGATTCGGCTCGAAGGCGTAAATCGTGGAGTTGGGATTGCTCTTGGCCAGCATCGTGGTGTATTTGCCGACGGAAGCGCCCACGTCCCAAATGACGCCTTTGCCCCAATCCTTGCGGAAGTAAGCAATTTCTGTTTCATCCACGAAACGGCCCAGCAAACTGTCCCGGTAAAGGAAACGCGAAGGATTGCGCCGAATAGCATAGTTCGTTGCCATCGCGAGTTTGCCAAGCCATTGCATCATAAGTCGGGTGATATTGCCTTTGTCAAAACCACGAGGCA
>DASZPR010000197.1:0-1582 GCA_035550235.1 Verrucomicrobiia bacterium
CGGTAAAATACCCCATTTCGCGTCGCCCCATTTCAAGCCATAGATTGGTTATGCGACACAAATCAGGCAATGGACACAGTGTTACCGTGGATACTTTTCTCGAGGATATCAAAACCGTTGTGCGTGATGGGCAGGAACTGCTCAAGGCCGGCGCAACTGAAATGAAAGGCAAAGCGCTCTACGGCGTCAGGACCACCGACCGCGCCATTCGCAAGAGTCCTTATCAAACCGTCGGCATCGTTTTTGGCGTGGGCCTAATCCTGGGCCTCATCGCCGCAAGCTCTCTTTCCAGCGGTTCTCGGATGGAAGAATCCGAGTAAAAGTTATTTCCAACCGCCGGTATTGAGGGGTACAATCAAATAGCGCGCCAGCAGCTTGGAGTGCGACAGTCCTCTGCCGCTTTTTACAGGCGTATTCTCTTCTACATGTAAATCCGTTCGGGGTCAATTAACCCTCTCAATCACGATATCGTCATACCACCCCGTTACTGAGGTGCGCGTCCCATCCGAATCCGTGAAGACTCCCAAGCCAACAATTTTCGGCGGCTTGTCGTTTTTGAAAAGGCGCTTCCAATCTTCCGTCAGGTTCCGCTCCTCGGTCACCCACTGACCGGCTTTGGCGTTTCCGCTCTCCAACACGATGAATTTCGAACGCGACGAACTCGGATGATCAAAGACCGAATTCGTCTGCGCCCGGTTCGCCCAGACATAATTAATCGTGCGCGGTGGACCGATGAACGTGTCGAATGCCACAAAAATTCTCGCCGTGTGGTCGAACGTGGCCAGCTCGTCTTCAGAGCCGTTGGTCGGGCAGGAGCTGATTTTCCAACGCCACCGAATCACTGTGCCGCTGACCGGTTGAACTTCCACTTTTGTAGCGAACGCCGAAGACATCGAGTTCGCGGATGCTTTCAAGCAGGCATTCGAATTTTCCCGCACCACCCGATAATCTGTTAACTCACCGAACTTGACCGGTTTCCAACGCTCACCCAACGGCTTCTCAAAATCCTCGCTAAACAGAATGGTGCGATCCGCGCCCAGAACGGGTGCGATGATGAGCAAAGTCAGCAGAAAACCTGCAATGCTTTTGGGAATGCGGGCCATGAAAGCATACTACGCCTCCGGCTTACTCTGCGAAGTTAATTCGGTGTGACGATCGATGGGAGATTACGCCAGCACCTGCTCCGAATTGGCCGTTCGTTTCACTGTTGGATGCTTCTGATTCGACAAATCCGAGTGCGTTCCATTGGATCCGTTGCCGTTTGATTTCACACCGTTTTTCAAAGGCAACACACACGTCACAATCGTGCCGTTCTTTTGATTCGGCTTGATCTCGAATGTGGCTCCGATGGTGTTCGCGCGATAATTCATCGTGCGCAATCCCATGCGCGCTTTTGGATTTGCCGGGGGAGTGAACGGAATTCCGTCGTTCTTGATCGTGACGACGAGCTTTTGCGCCGTCGCCGTAATGGAAATCCAGACGCAGGTAGCCTTGCCGTGTTTAATGGCGTTGCTGATGGCCTCCTGGGAAATCTTGTAAAACTGCGCGCTTGCGTCTTCCGGCAAAGGTGGGATTTCGCCTT
>DASZPR010000198.1:0-5010 GCA_035550235.1 Verrucomicrobiia bacterium
AGGAAACATAAAACGAACGAAATGCAAAAATTAATTTCCACTGCCGCTTGGGCTGACCGTCAGCTTTTGAAGAGTTTCACTTGGCTGAATCCACCGGACGCTTTCGCCAGCTGAGCCTGCAAGTGGTCGCAGGTGGTGAAACAATCAGCGCCGGACGCCAGCGCCGCTGCGACGTGGAAGTAATCCCAAGTCCCGGCAGGGATGACCGTGGCTTTTTCGGCACTCAATTCATCAGCCGCGTTGAGCAATTGATTCAGCTTTTCACGGCCGATTGCGAGCCGGCCACTATTTTCTGCCGCGCGCAAGGAATTCCAGGCTGCGCGAGCGTAACTGGTTTTCAATTGACGAAGATTGTGTCGCACTTCCGCCCGTAAAGCGGAATTCCAAATAAAGTTTGCCACATTCTCCTGGACCCAAACAGTAACTTGCCTCGCGAAAAGATCATCCGCGTGAAACCAAGCGATCAGGACCGACGTGTCGGCGTAAACGTTCATCGCCGGCGGCGTGCCCGTTCAGCGAGAACCGGATTCGGGGTTTTGCCTTTGGCTTTTTTCTGTAACGCCCAAACTGGCGCCATGATTTCAGCCCAAGTGGCTTGCTTAAAATCCTTTGCCGGACGGATCGTGGCTATCACTTTACCGTGTTTCTCCACAACGAAAGATTTGCCTTTTGAAACCTCATTAAGGATGGCACTGGTTTCGTTGTGGAGTTGTTTGACGTTCAACACCGGCATGGGGTAATGGTGGCACCTTTTTGGTGACACGTCAATTGAAGTGAAAACGCACGGCGAGGCGCCCGTGCCACTCTCCTGTTACCGCATCAACTGCTTTTCGAGGTAGCTGACGACCTGGCGGACGCTGGAATCCACTTCCATGCGGTCTTTCACGAGGCGGCAGGCGTGGAGAACCGTGCCGTGGTCGCGACCGCCGAAGGCTTCACCGATGGAACTCAGGGAGCTTTCGGTCATCTGGCGCGAGAGGAACATGGCGATTTGGCGCGGAAACGCGATATTTTCCGGGCGGCGCTTGCTGGTCATGTCGGCCAGGCGGATGTCGAAATGTTCCGCCACTTTTTTCTGAATGACTTCGATGCTGATCGAATAGCGGCCTTCTTCGTGCAGGACTTCGCGGAGCAAACCTTCGACGACTTCGATGCTCAGCTTCTTGCCGGTCAATGAGGCGTAGGAAGCCACGCGAATCAGCGCGCCTTCGAGGCGGCGGATGTTCGTGCGGATGCGGTTCGCTAGGAAATTCATGATTTCCTCGGGCAGATTCACGCCCATGATCTGCGCTTTCTTATTCAGAATCGCGAGGCGCATCTCGATATCCGGCGGTTGCAAGTCGGTGACCAAACCCCACTCAAAACGCGAGACGAGACGATGCTCGAGGTTTTGGATTTCGCTCGCCGGGCGGTCGCAGGTCAAAACGATCTGCTTATGACTCTCGTGCAGCGCGTTGAACGTATGGAAAAATTCCTCCTGAATGCGTTCCTTGCCCGCGAGGAATTGAATATCATCGATGAGCAACACATCGGTCTGGCGATATTTTTTGCGGAACTTTACCAGATTATTGTTCTGGATGGCGTCGATGTACTCATTCGTGAATTTTTCCGAAGAGACATACGCGACGCGCGCGCCCTTCTTGCTGTTGAACACATGCTGGCCGATGGCGTGCAGCAAATGCGTCTTGCCCAAACCGACACCGCCATACAGAAACAGTGGGTTGTAGGATTTGCCGGGCGACTGCGCGACCGCGAGCGCGGCGGCGTAGGAGAAGTTGTTGTTGTTGCCGACGACGAAGGTGTCGAAGGTGTTTTTCGGATTAAAATTCAAATCCGAATGTGGGGAGTTTTTTTCAACGGCCGGTTCCACCAGTTTTGGCTTGGTGACGGCAACAGCCGGTTGCTGAGCCAGCGAGCCGTTCATGGAGGCGCTGCCGACTTTGAATTTGATCTGAAGCTGGCGGCCCGCGGCGAGAGCAACCACGTCCTGAAGGAGGCCCATGTAATTATCCTTGAGCCAGACTTCGCAAAAGTCGTTGGAGACTTCGAGGACGAGCGTGTTGCCGTCGAGGGTGGTGGCGCGCAGTGATTCGAACCAAAGTTTAAAAGTGTCCGCGCTCAACATCGAGCGAAGATGTTGTTGTGCGAAATCCCAAATTTTCTCAGCGGAGGCTTGCATTTTTTAGTCCCAAAAAGCCCGTTTTTTGGGCGTTTTATTCACCTAGCTTCTCAACCCGTCTTTAACACGGTCTTGTCCGCCCGTTGTAACATCAAAATTACTTTCCGCCAATAAAATCAAAAGGCTTGACTGTTTCACAATTTTTATCCGGTTTCTATATTTTGCGTAACCAATGCAAATTCAATGACTTGCGTCTAATACATCAGGCGGCTTTTCCCTGAACTCTGTTGGCTGTCCCCGGCGGCGAAAGATTTTCCGTTGCCGGACCTTTTTCTAGTCAATGCCGAGGGAAGATACGAGGACAACATATTAACTTTTATTCACGAGTTATTCACAGCGTGTTTCGGCCAATAAAATCGGGCCTTTTCCAGATTTTCCGGTGAAAAAAGCGCCTCTAAACCGAGGCGCTTTTTGGCAAAGAAATTTCTTATACATCGTAATAGAGAAAAAATTCGTGTGGATGCGGACGCAAACGAATCGCGTCGTGCTCTTTTCTCTTCGTGGTGATCCACATCTCCAGAAAATCCGACGTGAAGACGTCGCCCTTCAACAGGAACGCGTGATCTTTTTCCAGGCAATCGAGCGCTTCGCTGAGGCTGCCGGCGACGTTCGGAACTTTTTTCAATTCTTCCGGCGGCAATTCGTAAATGTTTTTATCGAGCGGCTCACCCGGTTTGATTTTATTTTGAATGCCGTCCAGTCCGGCCATCAACAATGCGGCGAACGCGAGATAGGGATTCGCGGCTGGATCCGGCGGGCGATATTCGATGCGCTTGGCCTTTGGATTCTCGCTGTAAGTGGGGATGCGAACCGCCGCGGAACGATTGCGTGCGGAGTAAGCAAGATTGACCGGAGCTTCGTAACCGGGCACGAGGCGTTTGTAACTATTGGTTGTGGGATTGCAAATGGCGCAGAGCGCACGCGCGTGTTTCAGCAAACCGCCAATATAATAGAGCGCCATCTCGCTCAGACCGCCGTACTCCTTGCCAGCGAAGAGCGGCTTGCCTTTCTTCCACAGGCTTTGGTGCGTATGCATGCCGCTGCCGTTATCGCCGAAGAGCGGCTTGGGCATGAAGCAAGCGGTCTTGCCGTGCTTCTTGGCGACGTTTTTCACCACGTACTTGTAAATCATCATCCAATCCGCCGCAGTGACGAGCGTATTGAAGCGATAATCGATTTCTGCCTGGCCGGCGGTGGCGACTTCGTGATGTTGCCGTTCGATTTTAACGCCTAATTCCTCCATCACGAGACACATCTCGGTGCGGATGTCTTGTTGAGCGTCGGCGGGCGAGACCGGAAAGTAGCCTTCTTTATGGCGAATCTTGTTGCCGAGATTCGGCATTTCATCGCGGCCGGTATTCCAAACGGCTTCCTCGGACTCGACAGAATAGAAAGTGCCATTGCTGCGGCTGTCGTATTGGACGTTGTCGAAAATGAAAAATTCCGCTTCCGGCCCAAAAAACGCCTGATCGGCGAGGCCGGTGGAAAGCAAATGTTGCTCGGCGCGGATGGCGATGCCGCGCGGATCGCGGCTGTAAATTTCCTTGGTGCCGGTTTCAGTGATGGTGCAGGTCAGGGAAAGCGTGGGAACAGCGCAGAAAGGATCGATGAACGCGGTTTTCGGGTCGGGCATCGCGAGCATGTCCGATGCTTCAATGCTTTTCCAGCCGC
This sequence comes from Verrucomicrobiia bacterium, assembly GCA_035550235.1. GTDB lineage: Bacteria > Verrucomicrobiota > Verrucomicrobiia > Limisphaerales > DASXHY01 > DASXHY01. The sequence goes on from DASZPR010000198.1 coordinate 3,851, forward strand.
GAATGCTGGAGCCGTCGAAGCCGAGGCCATCCTCAAATATTTCCTCGGTGAGTTCGGCTATGGGACAACTGAAATGCTGCCAGGTGCCGAAAGTGTCCACAAACTTCAGGTCCACCATGCGGGCGCCGCTTTTTTTCGCCAATTCCAGTACGCTTTTGGGTGTGCTCATGGTTTCCGCTTTCTCTTTATGTCAACGCCGCCCCCGAAGTTTTGTTTCGGGAGCGGACAACCAACTTAAACAGCTTGTTCGCCGGTTTCCTCGGTGCGGATGCGAACCGCGTTCTCAATCGTGCTGACGAAAACTTTTCCGTCGCCGATCTTGCCGGTTTTAGCCGCCTTGACGATCGCATCCACCGCCGCTTGCACATTTGCGTCCGCGAGCACAACCTCGAGTTTCAACTTGGGTAAAAAATCGACGGTATATTCGCTGCCACGATAAATTTCAGTGTGCCCTTTCTGGCGGCCGAAGCCTTTGACTTCGGAAACGGTCATCCCCTCGACACCGATGCCGGACAAAGCTTCCTTCACGTCCTCCAACTTGAACGGCTTGATGATGGCTTCGATTTTTTTCATGGCTCTCTCGGTTGCAGTCGCAGAGGGCGATACTAACAACCAGTCGGTACCTGTAAACAGGAATGTGAGAAAATTTGTACGGATAAATTTTTTTGCGCTAAATTTTTTGAAAGGTTGGTCCGGGGCGGGAATTTGCCCCGGCGGTGCAATGCTTTTACTTATTTCAACATGAACCGGGCTTAATACCTGTGCCGACCCCTTTGACAGAAGGGGCGTGGAATGGTTTAATCTTACTCAAGACCCAATGAATTTTGTGGGAACGGTTCTTTGAACAGATGAGTTGAATTTACGATTTCGGCCCTGGTTGCAGTACCAAAGCAGGGCCGATGGACTACATAACCCCACTCAAGTACTGAATTCGAAAATTCCCCGGGCTTTTCGGTCACCCCCTGATCGACTAGCCCGGTTTTTTTGTACTCCGACTTGACGCAAGGACGCAAAGGCACCAAGACGCAAAGTTAAGGAGAAAAAGGGTATTGTGCCCGCGAGGAAATTCTCTGACACATCATGATCGAACGCCATTGTCCACCTTCGAAATCTTTGCGCCTTGGCCCCTTTGCGTCTTTGCGTTGAATTCCTACGCCGCG
>DASZPR010000199.1:0-8043 GCA_035550235.1 Verrucomicrobiia bacterium
TGCGGCAAGTGCCGGAGCTTTCGCGCGCTTACCTCGTGGGCGGGTGTGTCCGTGATGCATTGCTTGGCATCACGCACAAGGATTTCGATCTCGAAGTATACGGCGTCAACTATGAAACGCTGGAAAAAGCTCTGAAACCTCATGGGCGCGTGGATTTGGTGGGGAAATCTTTTGGCGTCATTAAATTTACCAGCCAGAGCGGCGCGCAATGGGACTTCAGCCTGCCGCGCCGCGATTCGAAAACTTCCGCCGGTCACAAAGGTTTTCAGGTCGAGTTCGATCCGGACATCTCACCGAAGGAAGCTGCGAGCCGGCGGGATTTTACCATCAACGCGTTGATGTTCGATCCGCGCACGGGCGAATATCTTGATTTTTTTGGCGGGCGAAATGATTTGAAAAACTCGGTGCTGCGTCACACCGGCGCGGCCTTTGTCGAAGACCCGTTGCGCGTGCTGCGGGGAATGCAGTTCGCTGCCCGGTTCGATTTGACTGCTGCACCTGAGACCCTCGAGCTGTGCCGATCCATCGTGCATACGTTTCCCGAGTTGGCCGTGGAACGCGTCGGGATGGAGTGGTTCAAGTGGGCGATGGCAAGCCGAAGGCCCTCGGCGGGGTTGCGATTTTTGAAAGAGACGAGTTGGTTGCGGCATTTCCCGGAGATTGCGGCGCTGGATGGGACGCCGCAGGACCCGGAATGGCATCCGGAAGGGGACGTGTTCACGCACACGTGCCATTGCTGTGATGCGTTGGCGGAATTGCCGGAATGGCGCGCGGCGGATGAAACCACGCGGCGCGTGCTGATGTTTGCCGTGCTGGCGCATGATTTTGCCAAACCGCAAACCACGCATCAGGCGGAGCGCGACGGGCGAATGCGTATTGTTTCGCCCGGACACGAAGAGCAGGGCGGGCCGCTGGCAGAAGCGTTCCTGACGCGAATCGATGCGCCGAACGAAATCAAAGAGCGCGTGGTGCCGCTGGTTATGCATCACCTGGCGCATTTGCAGGCAATTACCGATCGGTCGGTGCGGCGGCTGGCCAATTTTTTGAAACCGGCGACGATTGAGCAGTTGTGTTTGGTGATGACGGCCGATCATTTCGGCCGGCCGCCCAAGCCGCGCGTGATTCATCCAGCGATTCTGGAATTGCGCGCCAAAGCTGAGGAATTGCGATTGCGTGAAGCTGCGCCGAAGCCGTTGTTGCAGGGGCGGCATTTGATTGCGCGGGGCATGCAGCCGGGCGTGCAGTTTGGCGCGTTGCTCGCGGAGGCTTTCGAGGCTCAGCTTGAAGGCAAGTTCGCCGATCTCGACGGCGCTCTCAAGTGGCTCGATGAACATGGGAGTCACTCGACTGGTGAGAACCGATAGAGACCTGCGCCATGCGGATTAATCGCAGCGGTAAATTCTTTGCTCACGGTTCCAACATCTTTGTGCATCCAAAGGTCGTGGATCTTTACTGAGTCACCCATTCCCAAATCGGCGAAGGACACCGTGATGTTGACGGGCTTTGATTCGTCTACCGAGTTATTTGCGGTTTCTGCGTTGGCGTTACGACGCTGTGCGGGTCTCGGCAAGGTGTTGAACAGTGCGACGTATTTATCTTTGGAACCGGGTACGTCCGCGACCCAGGCGACCTGGTTGTTGGTGTTGAAAAGTTGGTGATTGTTTGTGGAGTTCTGGTTCACGGCGAGTACTTCGTCGTTGGTGAGCATCGAAAGGGTGAAGTCGTCGTTCTTCGGGAGGTTGCCGCCAAGAATCAATGGTGAGTGCGCGATGCACCACAGGGTCATCAGTGTGTAATGTTCGTCGTGGGTGAAATGCGTCCAGCCGTTGGCGGTCCAGGCGCGGACGTTGCCGAACGGGATCATGTCGGCATCCGGCCAGTGACCGGGGCCGCGAAAGGGCGTCCAGTTATTGACCCGGGCGAATTGGGAATACAACGCGCCCCAGCTATCCCAGAAATCGTCGCTGATGCGCCACATGTTCGCGTGGGTGGAGACAAATTCTCCGCGAGCGACGGTTGAGCCGGCGGGTGAAATGGAAAACACCATTGGACGCCCGGTTTTATCGATGGCCTTGCGCACAGCTTCGATTTCCGGCTCGTGCCCGGCAAGGTCGTCCACCTTCACAAAATCCAACCCCCAGGATGCGAGCAGAGCGAAGACGGAATCGTAATATTCCTGCGCGCCGGGTTTCGACATATCCACGCCATACATATCGCCGTTCCAGCGGCATACGTGGACTTTGTCGGCGATTTCGGAAACGTGATTGGTCGTACCGAGGATCAACGCGTTGTCGCGGTCCACGGACTGGCGCGGTACGCCGCGCATGAGGTGCATGCCGAATTTCAAACCGCGTGCATGCAAATAATCAGCGATGGGTTTGAACGAGCGGCTTTCTGCGGTCATCGGAAAACGGTTCGTCGCGGGAAGCAAGCGCCCGTTCTCGTCGGTTTCGAGAATTGCGCCCTTGCGATATTCGGTCGTATGCGCGAGCGGTTCGTACCATTGGATGTCGATGGTAATGATGTTCCAACCGTGCGCCTTCAGGTTTTTGTCCATGTAATCGGCGTTGGCCAAAACGTCGGTTTGCCAGACACCGGCGCCGAAGCAATCCCACGAGTTCCAGCCCATGGGCGGGGTCTGCGCCCATGACCAGTAATGCGGATCAGCCGCTCGCGAAGAGCCAGTGAAGAGGAGGAAGCCGACCGCGATGAAGATCAATCCGCGCAACGCCTGGGTGTGTTTCATAAATGAAATAACGATGGACTCTTGCGCGATGGTTAGGGGTGCCGCCGCGCATATTGCGGTAAACCTTTGTCAGGCTGCGCCGTGAAGGCAAGGGTTTTTTGCGCGGACGGCCGATTCATTTTTGTTCGGGAATTTCGGTATGGATGATGGCTCCGGTTTTGCCGAAGGATTTTACGGCGTCGATGAGCCGTGTGTCCACGGCATCGCGATGCTGCGAGCAACCGGCTTGCGCCAGGACGTTGGTGAGGGCGGACTCGGGGGATTCCACGGTGACATTTTTCAACGGGCCGACGGTGAGATCGTTGGAAAAGGTTGGGGCTTCATCGCCTTTGCCAAAATCGGCGGGGACAAGGGTTTTGCCATCCAGCTTTCCGTCTTTATTCAGGTCTACGAGATTGTCTTTTTGGAAAACGTGGTCGGTGGCTTTGAATTCGCCGACGGCATGAGCACTTGAGTTCGGACCGGCGATGAAATAGTTGCCGATAGCATCGAGCGAATGATCCGCGCCCGAGTGCCCGCCGACGAGGCCGCACACGCCCCAATTATAGACCACGTTGTTGACGTATTGAATGCGGCCCTTGGCTTTCGGGTTGCGGCTTTGGTTGTTGATCCAAAGGTTGTGGGAGTAAGTGATGTTCGTGACGGTGTCGGAGAGCGAGCCGAAACGTTGCGGGTCCACGCCTTCACCGATGATGCAGTGCTGGAACGTGATGTCGTGGCTGCCTTGTGTGAGGCCGAGGCAATCCCAGCGGCCCCATTCGATGCTGCAATGATCGAAGATCATGTTGCCACCGTTGGAGAGGTTCACGGAGCATTTGCCTTTGTCGCCATTGATGCCTTCGCGGAATCGCAGGTAACGCACGACGACGTTGTTCTGGCCGCTGAAGGAAACGGAGCGTCCGTAAATCGTGATGCCTTCGCCGGGAGCGGTTTTGCCGTCCAGGGTGATGTCGCTGCTGACGGCGATGTTTGATTTCAATTGGATGGTGCCGGCGACGTCGAAGACGACGGTGCGTTTCGGTTTGCTGACGGCGTCGCGGAAGGAGCCGGGGCCGGAGTCATCGAGGGTGGTGACGTGAATGGTTTCACCGCCGCGGCCGCCGGTGGCGAATTGGCCGAAGCCTTCGGCGCCGGGGAAGGCGAGGGGTTGGTCGGCGGCGGAGGCGAGTTGTAGGGAAGCGAAGGCAGCGAGTGGAATTAAAGCGAATGGTTTCATGGTGATCAATTTTTGCAGTTGGAAATCGTGAGAGTCGCGGAGGTTTTTATGCTGTGTTTCCCCTCACCCCCGGCCCTCTCCCTTGGGGAGAGGGAGAAAGTGTATCGCGGGTTCGGAAGACCGTGAGTTTTGTAATGTAATCCAGCGTGAGGAATTTGTGTCGCCCTTTCAGGGCTTGGGAAATTAACAGACATCTTACCCGGGGCTTCGCCCCGGGCTGTCATGTTACGGGCTTTCAGCCCATCGCCAGCGAGTCCGCGAACGGACGGAAAAACGGCGTGAAAATTTAGTTTAGAAAACGAGGCCCTTAGTGTTGTGGCCGAACCCCTCACCCCGTCCCTCTCCCCGCTTTGGCGGGGCGAGGGAGTTGAGTGATATCGCGATTCGCGAAAATGATGATTGGGAAGTAATGACACAGTTAGGGCGCGGTTTTGAGATTTTCCCAGCGGACGGTCCATTGGCCGTTATTCGGGAAGCCGGGAGCGTCGCGTTTGGGTGCGTTGTCCCAGCCGGCGGCCATGAGGGCGGTGGCGTAGAGCAATCCGCCGTTGGCCGGTAGATATAAAGTGAGTCCGGGGCGCTGATAGACGTGGCCGTTGAGGGCGTAATGGTTTTTGGGCGTGTCGAGCAGCAAGGCATCGACGGCGCGGTCGCCATCGCCGAGGCGGGCGGCGGTCATGGCGAGCATCGGGTAATCCCAGCCCCACGTGTCCGGCCAGTTCCAGTTTTTCCAGATCCAATCGAATGTATGCTGCATGGTGGCGGTGTCGATGCCGGGGCCGGGTATCCAGCTCAGTGCGCCGACCACTGCGGGATGGTCGGCGTTCCATTTGGGGTTGGTGTAGCAATCGAGTGTGGTTTCGGTGAAGGCGTATTTGCCATCGACGACGGGAGGCTTGGCGAGATCGCGGAGGATGGCGTCCCATTTTTCTTCGCGCGCCAGACCGAGGCGGGTGCGCCAGGTTTGGGCGGTTTCCAAGGCCCAACGCCAGTAGGTTAATTCAAACGTGGGATTGAAGGTGTTGTCTTTGGGGAAAATTTCCTGCGCGCATTGCAACGTTGGGCCGAGAACATAACGTTTGGTTTTTTCGTCCCACGCGGGATAGCTGGCCATAAAGTCCGCGGTTTGGAAAACGACATCCTTGAATTTTTCCAAGGTCGCGCGGTCGTTGTGCTGGCGATAGGCGAGTTCGGCGTAGAAAATCGGGTGCGGTTCCTGCCAGACGAGGAAGGGGCCGACGGGCGAGGGGGATTCCGCGCCGCTGGGGCTGGTCATCTTGGGCCAGCGCGCGCCAGCGTAGCCTTGTTTCTTGGCCGTGCCTTCGGCGCGCGGAAGGATTTTGATGTAATAATCGAGACTGCGTTCCAGCAGCGGCAGGTGATTCCATAGCGCGAATTGCGCTTCGTGCCAGAAATGCATTTCGAGGTGGAACTTGCCTTCCCAGGTGTTGTAGGTGAGGCCGGTTTCCTGCGGTGGATTATCGCCGGCGTCCTGAATGGCGGTCAGGTATTGCGAGAGAACGATGCGGCGTTCGAGTTCGAACCAGCGCGGGTCTTTGCTGGCGGAGAGGTCGATGGCGCCGCCAGTTTGCCAGAAATTATTCCAATATTTTTTGGCAGTTTTTTTTACCTGGGTGAATTCCGGATTATGCGAGAAATGTTGTGAAAACGTGCAGACCAATTCCAGGGTATCCGATTTTTTATCCGGTACGATCTCGAATTGGTGGGCGGCGGTGTTGGTGACGGTGGCGTGTCCGGTCCATTCCGCGTCAGCTATATAAATATCCTGATCCACCGTGCGGGCGAACAATGCCTCGTTGGGCTGGGGTTGAGCGAAGCTGGTCTTGTGCGCATCCGGGTGACTCCAATCTGCGGTCATGGTTTCACCGGTGCCGTAGGGGAAATGGATTTGTATGGAAAGGCGTTGGGCTTTTATCAATGGAGATTTCACCCGCACCGCTATCGCATCGGACTTGACCCCGCAAAGCGTTTCAACGTCAACCGGCTGGCCGTCGAATTTGAAATGGCTGATGATTTCGCCGCTCCAAAGGTCAAGGGTTTGAGTGATGTCCGTCAGATCATTTGTTTGTGCGAGGGAGCCGTCGGATTTTTTCAGGATGAAGCCGATTTGGCCGAGGTGCAGGCGGTGCGGGTTGGCACGGAGCCATTTGATTTCCGGCGTTTGCTGATTGTGCGGGACGTCGGCGTAGGGAACGGCGCGGCCGTTGAAATTGGTGTAGAGCTTGAATTGGAAGGTGTCGATGCTCCAGTGGTTCGGGTTGGGTGCGGTGTGCCAGCCCCAATCGGAAAGGGTGCCGAGGGGAATCGTGTGGGTGAACGCTTCGGGGAATGTTTGCAGGCCGGTGGCGTCCACGGTGAAGGCGAATTCGCCATTGCCGACAGTGAGGGGGTTGTTGGCGTCGAATTGTTGCAGGACGACGTTGTGGCGGGTGACGAGAGAGTGGCGGTCGATGGGCGCGGCGAGGGAGGGGAGGGACAAAAGGGACAAAAGGAGAAGCAGGGCGATAGCGTATTTTGGCCCGGACGGTTTGCGGTCGTGCCATACCCCCCCTCTACGACTGGGCACGATCGGGCACGACTGACGTTGATTCTGAGGTGCTTGCGATGTGCGACCGGATGGGGTGAGGCACGACTGAAGTGGCGCGGCTTCCGTGGTCCTTTCAGGACAAACACCTTGTGGGGCGATTCCAGCCACTTTGTGGCCGGCTAATATCCCAAGTCGCTTCGCGACGGAGGAAGGTGATTGTGATGACGAAGGGCCCATTGTTTTTGCTGCTTGTTCCGTATCCATTCGCTCTGTCTCCGGCCTCCTTGGGATTGGTTATACCACCAGTGTCAAATTGTTGCTGCGCCGTTCCCCCTCACCCCGGCCCTCTCCCCAGGGGAGAGGGGGAAACTTTATGACGCTTCTGGCTGTCATCAAATATCTGGCTCTATCCAACGTAAGATTTGCCAAAATATTCACGGAGCGAATTCTTCTGTTATGCGTGGACCGCAGGCTTTGCGGTGGCAGATTCCGTTTTGTTGCCAATCAATAGAGGTTTCATGTGACGTTCGAACAGGTTTTCGGTGACGTTTTTGGCGACGATGGCTTCGTGTTTTTTGAGCGCGTTCAGATAGCGGTCGCCTTTTTTGGCGGCGACTTTGAAGCTGACGTGCAGCAATTGCCGGAAGCTCGGGTTGTAGGCTGGGTTTTTCTGATCGTGACGCAAGGCGGAGACGAACTGGCTCGAACTCCAGCCGTTCACGGTCGCGGCGCTGGGGAGTTTGGCTTTGTCGATGTCGATGACGCTGGCGTAGGGCGCGCAGAATTCGTCCACGTGATCCATGGCGTAGGCGTAGATTTCCTTGGCGATTTCGAGACCGTCGCCGCCGGCTTCGGCGAGGCCGATGAGTTCTTCGAGCCAGGTGGTGCCGGCGGTTTTGATGTGGACTCCGGCGTCGAATTTTTTCAAGGCGCGGCGCATGGGTTCGTAGAGCGAGAATTTATCGCTGCCGGAATGGACGCTGAGTTTCAACGTGGGCGGCAGGCCGAATTTCTTGATGGCGAAGGCGATGACGGCGAGGTCTTCGTTGAATTCTTTTTCGAATTGTTTCAAATCGCCGACGTAATCCACGCCTTTGTTGAAGCGGCCGGTGAATTTGGGCGCGATGGTTTGGAGTGGGATTTTTTGTGCGGCCAATGCGGCGAGAATGATGAGCAGTTCGGGCGGCGTCTGCGGGCTGTCGGTTTCATCCATGGAAACTTCGGTGATGAAGTTTGCCTCACCTTTGGCTTTGACGATGTGCTGATAAATTTTTCCGGCGTCCTGGGTGGCGAGCAAAAATTTGTTGGCGACGCGTTCGACTTCGGCGCGGGTGATGTTAAAGGGGTGGTCGATGTGCGGGATGGAAATGGTGCCGATGAGTTCGGGGTGGGCGTCCACGAAGGCTTTCACGTCCGCAGGGGCGGCGGGTTTGCCGATGCTGTCGGCGACGTCGATGGTGAAAATATCCGAAGGCGCGATGAAACGATCGACGGTTTCGAGACGGATGTGGTCGGCGTCGACGTGGTAGGATT
>DASZPR010000200.1:0-4096 GCA_035550235.1 Verrucomicrobiia bacterium
CGAAGTGCCATAACCGCGCGCTGTTTCGATGTGATTGATGCCCAGCTCGACCGCGCGATGAATGCACGCCTCGAGATTGGCCTGGTTCTCGGCGGGAATTTTGGCCGGCGGCACATCGTCCCATTTAAATTGGTAACGCATCCCTCCGCAGGAGACGACGGGCATCTGCAAATTAGTGCGGCCAAAGCGGCGGTATTTCATTGCCGGGAAAGATAAGTGAAATTGCGAAGGATGCAACGGTGCGCGAACGGAACGGCTGGCATTACGTAAGAGGAAACTCATAATAAATGAGCGGCGCGCCGCGGTAGACGGCACGGCCGCGTTCGGCAAATCCGCAGCGGGCGTAAAATTCGCCGGCGCCGGCTGCGGCATCGTAAGCGTCGAGGCGGATCGCGTCCGCCGTCCACTCCTGGGCAAGGCGTTTGGCTTCTTCGATGCATTGCGTGCCGAGACCCTTGCGCTGTTGCGCGGGCGCAATCGCCATCGCGAGCAGATAAAGCGGTTTGTGCGCGGGGGCGAAATAGTCGACATCGATCGCCCAGGGTTTCTTCGTGGTCAATCGCAAGGTGCCAATGATTTCACCATCGATACGGGCCACAAAGACATTGGAATGGCGCATGGCGAACAGGACGCCTTTTTCGCTCGTTTGAGACGACCACGGACCGTGACCGTGAAGCTGCGTGAGGTGATCGGCTACGGACGTATGCAGCGCCGCGAGGGTCGCGGTGTCGCGGGTGGTGGCCGGTTGAAGTTTTAGCGCTGGCATAACCTACTTCGAATGCCTCTCAGGGCTGTTGCGACTGCATCTTTTTCCTGATCATGTTTGCCTGAAACGCGCCACCTTTTGTAATAGAGAAATGATGTCTCCAGTGATAACGGTTGCCACTGCAATAGAATAACACAAACCGGGACTTGGGATGCCAGCCCAGCGCATGGCTCTGCGCAGCCCGCTGGCACCTGCGCGCGCCACGCGAATCACATAGGTGTGCATTTGCAGGCTTAGCGCCAATACCAGCACATCAAAAAATGCCGTGTCGCCAAGAAAACCCAAAGCCAGGAGTTCGGGGTTGAGTAAAATCAGCAAAGCCAGCACGAACGCCACCAGGCCAAAAATCTTTTGCGACCCGCTGAGGTGCCGAAACCATTTCGACTTGCCTTCGCGGCGCGCTCGCAGACTCGCGCCAGCAACCATCGCCAATCCCAGCAAAATGATGGTTGTGTTTTTCATGTGTTAAAAATGATTTTCAGTTTCGTGCGTCCGTTTTACGGTTGTTTCATCAATGTCCCGCCCCAGCTTGCGGGATCCACGTCTTCCAGCGTTTGAGAAAATTTCCATACATGACCATCAAAATCTTCCGCGGTGTATTGGCGCTCGCCATAGGGATGGCTCTTGATGGGGTGAATGATGCGAACTCCTTTCGACACGGTTTTGCGATAGTGCTCGTCGATATTCTCAATGCGCACCAGAACGGAATGCGCCGAGCCAACCGGTCCGGACGCGGGGTCGCGCTGCGTTACTATCACGGCGCCTTCGCCCACGCTAAGCTGCACCCGATGATCGGCAATTCGGAGGCGTTCCCGGAAGCCAAAGTGTTCGCATAACCATTTTGCCGCCGCCAGGACGTCGATGTAGGCAAGTTCGGGAATCACGGCGGCATTCGGTATGGATCGATTTGGGAGCATCATAATGTGCTGTGTTTAGTCAGGTAGGTTGCACACTGTTTTGAGAGTTGGGGCAAGAGCGAGCGGAAAGCCGAGTTCAACTCGGCGCTCCTCCAGGACAAAAAGGACGTGGAGGACGTATGGGACCAATGACGGCGGATACACCCCTTGCACGATTTGGCACGATCGGGCACGACCGTGGTTGAAGGACAAGGGTTTGCGTGAGCACGACGGGCGCGCGATGAGGGCACGACGCAGTAGCGGGTTCGAGGGTGGATACCCGGGCGAATAGGGTGGAATAACCTGGAACGGCGTGAGACTCAGGGAATTGTGAGTTGAGACGCATCCGATTTGGCCCCCGACTGGTTTTTCGAGTTTCTCCATACCTTCCAATCATTCTTTTTTCCTTCCTCCGGTTCCTTTTTACCATCGGTTTGAAATTATTCAAACTGTTTCGAGTCAGGCGCGCCCTTGACCTGGCAGCTCAATGTTCAAATGATGCAGCTTAATTACGGCGTGCAGGCGGTTATACAAGCGGAAACCAAATAGCTGAAAAATTTCACGGGTGCCAACTGCCATACGACCCGGGCTGAAGGCGTGGCAACCATTGCCAAAATTCGGCTTCGGAGGAATCTGGCGCTGAAATCACTTCATCTCGAGGAGGGGCCTGTTGAACGGCGGCACAACCTGAAAGGGCAAAGATGACAAATCCCATCGGCCAATATTGAAAAAATAGGGTTTTCATACGCTGTGCGATTTAAATCTCTCCAGGTGTTTTGCGGCGATAGCTCGCATAGGAAATGAATTCCATCAGCGAACCGTCGGGATCGCGAAAATAGACGCTGATACCTTTTCCTTTCACGCCCGTTCGCTCGGCCGGGCCGACTTCGACCGGCACTCCGTGGGCTTTCAAGTGAGCGATGGCTTCTTCGATCGATCCCGGCCATTCGAAGCAAAGATCGCTGCCGCCAGCTGGGACAGGGATTTGCGCGTTCGGGTCTCCGGGCTGGCCGGGGCCGTGCACGTTTAATTGCGCGTCGCCAAAGCGATACGCCCAACCGTGGGGAAAGCGAATCAGCTCAGCTCCGAGAACGTCGTGATAGAAACGATTGGAGCGTTCCCAATCGGAAACGGTGATGACACAATGGTCGAGTTTCGCAGGCATTTTCTCAAACGCTCCATCCGGGTTTACCTGTCGTGGCTATTCCTTCATCTGCTCAAGGATCCCCTTGATCTTCTGGCCGCTCGCTTTCGGAAGGAATTCAATTGTGTTGGCCCTTTGACCGCGCGTTTGGATTTCGATTCCGTCCCAAAACCACCCCGAATGGTAATGGTAACCCGCGATCTTTTCCCAGGGGATATCTTCATCGGTGTGGCTCAACCAGAAGAAGCCCCAACTCTTGATGACTATTTTCTCGGCGCTGAGATGAATCTCCTGGGGAATGAGCCGCCAACGCAATACGACGGTCGGAAACAGTCCTGCCTTCGCGGAAAACGGCTCGACCACCGCGATCTTCTGTTCTCTGGCGAAATTGTGCCCGCAGGACGCGCACTTTTTCGCGGCGGATTTGGAAAGTTCCGCACATTCGGGACATTCCTTGCCGATGATTCGCCGTCCGCAAGCCGAGCAAACCTGGGCCGCATCTGGCACTTCACTGCAGCACTCGGGGCAGGATTTCATAATGTTTGTACCTGTTGGCTTCTTAAACGCTTTGCCCGCCGATTCCAAAAATGCGCAAACGTGAATTTGTAGATGACGAAAAAGACAACGCAACCGAGCAAATAGAAAATCGCCGCTCGGCCGACGGTGACGGGAGTTATATGTCTAAAGGCGCACCAGACAAAGCCGATCATTCCGGCCGCGCCGCCGAATATCGGAGAAAGCTTGAGGAGCAACCGGTTGTCAATGTTCCTGTCCTTGGGCGGGCGAAGTGAAACCAGCGGCCACCATCCCGAATCCATGTCGCTCAGCCGGTTCATAAAATTTTCGATTTGATTCATGGCCGGCATGATCTGAGAAGGGTTTAAGGCCTGGAACTCATCGACTATGAAATCATCCGGGGCGAAGAATAAAGTAACAGACCGCGGTCACCATGCCGGCGATCCCCACCACGGCAATCCCGGCTCCGATCGACATATTGTGATCGAGCATGACGAAACCGAAAAATGCGCTAAAGCCGGCCAGGGAAGCAGCAGTGGAAAATCGATTTGAACCCTCTACCGAATCGGCCTTAATGTCGTGCTGCGGTAATGCGTGAGTTTCAGTTGTCTCAGTCATAAGCTTCCTCCGTTCAGTTTGCGTGATACTGCGGGACAACTAGAACTCAGAGACCGGGAGACTGCAACACAAAATATTGCGAATGCTCTAACCGCTTAAGGTTGCGGTTGCCGATTCACACAGGCCGACGAAGGTTTCCTCCGCCAGGTTCAACCG
>DASZPR010000201.1:0-3157 GCA_035550235.1 Verrucomicrobiia bacterium
CCGACGCCGTGTTTGCCGCCGAGCTTGTTCAACGCCTGCATGACGCCGAGCGGCGATAGTTTTTTGCCGTTTACCGCGACGCAATTGCCCTTCACGAAATCCAGCGTGACGAATTCCGGTTTGTTCGGCGCGTCTTCGGGAAACACCGAGAGCGTGGTGAACGAGCCGCGAAATTTCAAATCGCCCGCGTCCATCCACGGGTCTTCCAAAATGCCCGCCTCGTAGGAAATGTGCAGGAGATTCCGGTCCATGGAGAACGGTTTCTTGGCGCTGGCCTGCACGGGAATTTTGTGTTCGGCGCAATAATCAATCATCTCCTGGCGGCCGGGAAACTCATTGCGATAGCGTTCGTCGCGCCAGGGTGCGATGACCTGCAAATCCGGTGCGAGCGCGGCGGCGGTCAATTCAAAGCGCACCTGGTCGTTGCCTTTGCCGGTCGCGCCGTGGGCGATGGCGTCGGCCTTTTCTTTTTTGGCGATCTCCACCATGCGCTTGGCAATGAGCGGCCGGGCGATGCTGGTGCCGAGAAAATATTGGCCCTCATAAATCGCGCCCGCGTGAAGCATGGGGAAAATGAAATCGCGCGCGAATTCCTCCTGCAAATCGTCGATGTAAATCTTGGACGCGCCGGTCTTTTTCGCCTTGGCTTCGAGACCGCGCAATTCGTCTTCCTGGCCGATGTTCGCGCAGAACGCGATCATCTCGGCATTATATTTTTCCTTAATCCACGAAAGCAGCACCGAGGTATCGAGGCCGCCCGAATATGCCAGAACAATTTTCATTGGCGGGAATTAAACAACCTTGGCGGCGCGAGCGCAAAGGGAAACATGAAGCTGCCGGTTGACGAAAGGAAGGTTCGCCTGAACATTGACACCCAAGGAAAGGTTGAAAATGCAAAAGCGCAAACTTGGAAAAAGTGATTTGGAAGTTTCGGCCATCGGCTTTGGTTGCATGGGGCTGACTTCTTCTTACGGTCCACCCCAGGACAAGAAGGAGATGATCACCGTGGCCCGCGCCGCAGTCGAACGCGGTATCACGCTTTTTGACACGGCGGAAGTTTACGGCCCGCTCGTCAACGAGGAACTGGTTGGCGAGGCGCTGGCTCCGTTTCGCGGGAAGGTGAAGATCGCGACGAAATTTGGATTCAAGCTCAATCCCGATGGCAGCCCCGGATGGCAAGGCCTCGATAGTCGCCCGGAGCATATCAAGGAGGTTGTGGAAGGCTCGCTCAAGCGGTTGAAAATCGAAGCCATCGATTTGCTGTACCAACATCGCGTGGATCCCGCTGTGCCGATTGAAGACGTGGCGGGCGCGGTGAAGGAATTGATTCGGCAAGGCAAGGTCAGGCATTTCGGACTTTCTGAGGCCGGTCTGCAAACCATTCGCCGCGCGCACGCGGTGCAGCCGGTGACCGCGCTCCAAAGTGAATATTCGCTCTGGTGGCGCGAGCCGGAGGCGGAGGTGTTTCCAGTTTTGGAAGAGCTGGGAATCGGCTTCGTCCCCTACAGCCCGCTCGGCCGAGGTTTTCTGACGGGAAAAATGGATGCCAACACCACTTTCGGCGATGCCGATTTCCGCAAGAACCTTCCGCGGTTTGCTCCCGAAGCGCTTCAGGCTAATCAAAAACTCATCAGCGCGCTGGAACAAATTGCGACGCGGAAAAAATCCACGCCCGCGCAGATCGCTCTCGCTTGGTTGCTGACGCAGAAGCCGTGGATCGTTCCAATTCCTGGAACCACCAAAGTCTATCGCCTCGAGGAAAATATTGGGGCTGTCGCCATTGAACTCACGCCTGGCGATCTTCAGGAAATTAACAAGACCACTTCAACCATCGCGGTGCAAGGCGCGCGGTATCCGGAAAAATTGGAACAACTGGTTGGTCGTTGAACAAAGCTGGAGATTATGTCCAAGGTAAAAGTCCACTCGGTCGCCAGCGCAACTTCGCCACAGGTTTCCACCGCCGCTGGCTACCGGCCATCCGCGCTCGGGGAATAGCACCAGAGATCATTCTTATTGGAATCGTCGGCTTTGGCTTTCCAGGTATCGAGCCGCATAAGTGCGCTTGAGCCATCGAACGCACCGTAGATGGCCACGGCGCCATGGCGCGCACTTGCATTTTCGTCGGGACTGCTGGCGCCGTCATTAAAGAGACTTTGGTTTTCCTCCACGGTGTTGTTGGCGCACTCCCAGAAGGCCACGCCGGATGCGGGCAACGTGCTGACTTTGAGCGGCGGATTGAGCCCGCGATCGTAGCCACACACCGCGCCATTCATCACGTAACTGGAGATTTTTTGGCCGCGCGTTTGAAACATTGCGCTGTTGGTGTCGTCACTCGGGCAGAAATACATTTGTTGATTCCCCAGAAACTGCCAGAAGGAGCCCGTGGCGGCTTTAAACCGGTCCGAACCGGACGCGCTGGCATCCAAAGCGTAGAGCCAGCCGACTTGGTGAGTGTTCACTTCTCCCGACATCCAATTCGGCCAGGGCATCCAGTCCAGATTGTCCGAGGTGTACAAGTGGATGGACGCACCCAACTGCTTCAGGTTGTTCAAATCGACCGTTCGCCAGGCTTTCTGCTTGGCTTTCGAAAGCACCGGCAACAGCAGCGCTGCGAGGATGGCAATGATGGCAATGACCACCAGCAATTCAATCAAGGTGAAGGCCCTTTTAGCTCGCATGCTAAATAGACGTTTCCGAGAGGGGGATTGCTTCAAAAAAATTTCAGGTTTTTTGAAACCCTCGCGGCGGTGCGGCCACATGATGTCGTCCAGCTCCAGCATTTAATTATAAATGTCCGCCGATGCGGAAAAGTGGACAGTTTATTTTCCGGGAGCAGGAATATTCAGCGGCTCGATGTGCACGAGCACGTCGCGCACGCGCGGCACCTGGGCGCGGATGTTGTCCTTCACGAGATGCGCGATCTCATGCGAGCGCAGCACGGTCATTTGCGGGTCCACTTCAACGTGCATGTCCACCCAGTATTGGTAGCCCAATTGGCGGACCAGGCATTTTTCCACGTGGCCCACGCCCGGCACTGCTTCAGCCACACTCCGAATGCGATCAATGACTTCCCGGTTCGGCGAGCTGTCCATCAATTCGTTCAAGGCGGGACGCAACAATCGCCAGCCGTTCCACGCGATAACGCATGCGGCGGCGA
>DASZPR010000202.1:0-2611 GCA_035550235.1 Verrucomicrobiia bacterium
AGGTCTCGGAAAAATTGATCCAAAAGCAGAGCGCCAGTATTCCGGCCAAAACGTAAATAACCATCGCCGCGTAAAACGGCTGCATGCGATTGAAGAAAACTTCCCAATCGGATTTGCTGAGTTCGCGCGTGAAATTCGGCGCGAGCGCGGAGCGATAGAGCACGAGTTGCCGGTTGAACTCCGGCGCGTCCGCCGCCTGGAATGCACTCGCCAGCGCTGCGTAAGCGGTAATCGACGAATCCGTCTGGCCTTTGCGCAAGTCGTCCATCAACGTCACCCCGACTTCCCGCCACGCGTCGTGCGAGAGGCCCGCCTCATGCGGCGGAATCAGCAGCGGCGTATCCATGTTGATCATGTTGCTCAAGCGTTCGACTTCTTCGAACACCGTGGCCAAATCATCCCGCGTGTAAGGCTTGCCGGCCTGGGTCGTCTTCGCCACCGCGAGGAATTTATCAATTGCGTCCTGGGTCACGGCAATCTGCCGGTCCATGGCGGCGCCCGAATCCTTCCCTTTTCGCTCGCGCAATTTAAGATAGCTGTCGAGAACCACGTTGAACGGGGCGAGGCTTTCCTTTTCCGCGGGATACACCGATTGCAATTTCGCCACCTCGGATTTCAGATCCACATCCTCGGGTTCCACCGTGTTTTTCAATTGCAGGTAGAGCCAGAGTTTTTCGCGCATCTTGATCGCGGCTTTTTCGTAGGCATTGCGCGTGGACGCATCCTGCTTTTCGGTCATGATGCGCGTCGTTTCATCATCGAGCGCATGCAACGCCGGTTGAATTTCCGCCCAGGAATAATGTTTCCCGTCGTGATGCTGCGCCAAATCCTTGCCGGGCAATTTCAGCAACGCGATCAAATCCGGATTATCCACCCGGAACTCCGGCCATTGGTCGGCAGTTGCGGGATCCATCATCACGTAGGCCAGCCATTCGCTTGCGGGAATCATGTGGGCGCTCGCCCCCTTCCATGGTTCGAGATTGGCTTCCTGCTTCTCGCGAATCTGCAGCAGGGAATTGCGCGCAAGCGAATCCATGGGCTGAACGCGGCCATTGAAAACGACCGGCAGCCTGGCGAATTGGCTGAAGGCGAAGGTTTTGTCCGGCGGCGTCCGCAGTGTGCTCAAAAACCACGCGGCCATCACGCCCGTTATCACAATTGGCAGCCACTTTTTCATTTGCGAACGGTCTCCTCTAAAGTGCGTTTTCCGGAATGCTTTTTAGCCGCACCATTCACTGCCGCTACGCCGACGGTAGCGGATTGGGCCGCAGGTTTCCTGCGCGCGAGAAATTTAACCAGGTGCGACATAAATTGAATCACGAGCCCGGCTGCCACCAAAATACATCCAATGTACGGCGTCAGCCAGCTTGGGTTGCGCACGACTTGCAATACCGATGAAGGCACCCTGCCCGCTTGCCGCGCCATGTCACCCGCATCCATCTGGTATTGGTAAAACGTCAAGCCCCCGTAACGCAGCGGGCTGTTCATGAAAATCTCCGCCTCGCGGTCCTCGCCCGTCTTGGGGTTTTGCAAGCGCACTCGGCTGCGAAAATCTTTCGGAATATCGGTGCCGTCATAAACCGAGTGAGTTGCCTTGAGCAAGGTCAGCGAAAATGGCATCCAGACCCGCTCCGGGCGCAGCACAAACTCGAATGTCTTGCCGTTGATCCGAACGGCCTGCGGCTGATTGATTTTGCTCACGATTGTTTCCGCCATATCCGGTCCGACCTCGCTTGCATAAGTCCTCCACAGTACACCAATCATTTGCGCGTCGCTCATCCAATCCGAAGCGGCCCAATCGCCGAGCGAGCCATTGGGACCGATGATTTCCACCAGCGCTGTCGGGACATTTCGTTCATCCATTTTTTTCGAGTCCGGTCGTGGGAAAAAATCGAAATTTGCGGCGACGCCATTTGTGGTCATAGGCGGGCCGTTTTGCCGCATGGGCGCGCGAAACTCCGCGTCCGAATTGTGATAATAGGCCTTCACCCGGATCGAGAACGGCAACTGCGGGTCCGTAATAACGCCGCCTTTGGCGAGCAATCGTCCCGGGATGGCAATCTCCTGGTTGTGTTGCGCATCCGCGCTGGTCACAAACACCAATTCGTAATTCGACGGGCTTTCGGCGAAGGATTTCGTTTCGCCCTCGGAAAATTGAATCTGCGTTTCACGTGAAAAAATATCGGTGATCAGTTGTCCCACCAACAAAAGAATGATGCCGGCGTGCGCGACGTGAATGCCGAGTTTTTTCCAGGTGAATTGGAAACGCGCAATGTGCGCGGCGAGCAGGTTCACCAATAGCGTTGTGCCGAGCAGGTATCCGCCGGGCCAGACCATCGGAATGTGATGCCCGAACATGCTCGCGCCAATCACAATCCAGCTTTTGAAATACCGCGTTTGCGCCTGGTAAAGCCCTTCGTCCGCCTGCGCCACCGTGCCAATCCACACGAGCACAATGGCCAGCGCCAGCAGCACCACCGTCAGCCGGAGGGAGGACAAAAATTTGGCTATGCGATCCAAGGTCATGGCAGGAAAACATTGAACATCGAACAATCAACATCCAACGCACAACACTCGTCCGCCGAATCACATCGGATATCCGGCGTTGGAT
>DASZPR010000203.1:0-2426 GCA_035550235.1 Verrucomicrobiia bacterium
ATTTTTTGACGACTTCAATCATTTGCTCGTGCGTCACGCCCGCGGCCTTGAGCCACATGGAGTCAAAGCCTTTCCCGAAATTCGCGTGATAATCCGGATGCAATTTTCCGGCGAGGTGCAGACGAATCTTGTCCACGTAGCGCGGCAAATGCATCCAGCCATCCATGCTCTCGCGCGAACTGCGCGGGTAAATAATTTCACTCATGCGCGCATCATTCAATGAGTTGCACCGACTGTCAATCGAAGGGCCGCGGATTTCGGAATTGACTTCCGGCGGCGAAGGATTTGACCTGAGCACATGCCTAGCAAAGATCCGCGCGTTGATGCCTACATCGCCAAAGCGCCTGATTTCGCCCAACCGATTTTAACCCACCTGCGCGCGTTGGCGCACCAGGCGTGTCCCGAGGTCGAGGAAACAATGAAGTGGCGCATGCCGCATTTTACACATCAGGGAATTCTCTTTGGCATGGCGGCGTTCAAACAATACTGCGCGGTGCATTTTTGGAAGGGCAAATTGGTTTTGGGCAAGGATGGCAATGCCGGAGGATTCGGAAATCTCGGGCGCGTTGCGGCGTTGACTGATTTGCCTGATAAAAAGGCGCTGCTCCGTTACATCAAGAAGGCCGTTGAACTTAACGAGAGCGGAGTGAAGAAGCCGGTGACGCGGGGTCCCAAAAAACGATTGCTTGTGCCGGATTATTTTCGCGCGGCGCTCAGCCGGAACAAGAAGGCGCAGGCGACCTTCGACAGTTTCAGTTACAGCCACAAAAAGGAATATGTGAATTGGATCACAGAAGCGAAGCGGGAGGAAACGCGCGAGCGGCGGATGAAGACCGCGTTACAATGGCTGGCGCAGGGCAAGCCGCAGAATTGGAAATATGTTAATTGCTGACGGAGCGCCGTCGCCCGCACAGTCCCGCCTTCGGCGGTGACGAACAATCGGCGCTCCGCAGAAAATTCATTGAGGCGTCAAACGGAACAAGGCGAGTCTAAGAGAATTAAAAGATGTGAGAATGGGTTGTTATCCCCAAGCCTGCGAGATTTCCAGCCAGTGCTAAATTGTCAGATGGGCAAAAGCGTCATTATCATCGGAGGCGGCATTGCGGGCCTGAGCGCAGCGCGCGAATTGCTGCGCCATGGCTGCGTGGTGACCGTGCTGGAGGCCAAACGGCGATTTGGCGGACGAATCCACACGATCCGAGAGCGTAAGATTCCGATTGAATTGGGCGCGGAATTTATTCACGGCAAAAGCAAACCGCTGTTGCGCGCGATTCGCGAGGCGAAGTTGTCGACGCACGAAGTGCCGGACAGCAATCAATTGTTCGAAAACGGCAAGCTGAAGCCGATTCGAATTTGGGACGAGGTGAGCGAGGTGATGAATCGCATCTCGCCGCGCGGGGCGGATCGCTCGTTCAAGGAATTTATCGGCCGGCAAAAATGCGACGAGCGCACACGGCGGTTGATGACTGCGTTTGTGGAAGGTTTCGATGCCGCGTACCCGGATCGCATCAGCGCGCAGGCCTTGCTGGCGGCCGAAAAATCTGCTGAAAAAATGGAGGGGGATGCGCAGGGGCGCGTGAATGAGGGTTATTCGGCATTGGTGGGGTTTTTTGAGAACGAAATTCGTTCGCGCGGCGGGACGCTCGCCAACGGCGCTCCGGTGCGGCGAGTGCGCTGGAAACCCGGGGCGGTGGAGGCCGCGGTGCATCGTTCCGGCAGCGAGGAGATGTTTCCGGCGGAGGCGGCGCTAATCACGTTGCCGCTTGGCGTCTGGAAAGCGCGCGAAGTGCTGTTCGAACCGGGACTGCCAAAAAAGCAGGCCGCCGCGGATGCAATGCAGTTTGGAAACGTCGTAAAAATTACCCTGATATTTCGCAAGGCGTGGTGGCCAGAACCGAACTTTGGTTTCATCCAGGCGCCCGGGGAGCCGATTCCAACGTGGTGGAGCGATCCGCGCGGGCCGGTGCTCACCGGCTGGGCGGGCGGTCCGAAGGCGGAAAATCTACCCGCATCCCCTGCCCGTCTGGAATCACTCGCGCTGGCTACTTTGCAAAAAATCTTCGGCGTGACTTCTCTTCGCAAGAAATTGGTGGCGAGCCATGCGTATAATTGGGCTGATGATCCGCATATCCGGGGTGCTTACAGTTACCTTCCAGTCGATGGCTTGAATTTGCCGAAGACGCTCGCCCAACCGGTGAAGCGCACATTGTTTTTTGCGGGCGAAGCCACGGCGCTCGACGCACAGATGGGAACGGTTTTTGGGGCGTTGGAAAGCGGACTGCGGGCGGCGAAGGAAATTTTGCGCGAGTGAGCGTCCGCCTCCTCACGTCGGCGGCTACTTTAAGCGTGCATTGGCGCTTCTTCCTGCCCTCTCTTTTTAAGTTCTTCCTGAAATTCACGGGTCGCCTCGGGAGACATGCCATGGC
>DASZPR010000204.1:0-3673 GCA_035550235.1 Verrucomicrobiia bacterium
AGTGCTGACGAAGCGGTGAAACTGACCGAAAAGTCGGACAAGAATAAACGCACACTCGTTCGCGTCTGGGAAAATGGCGGCAGCCATTACGTGGTGGTGGACGAGAGCAAAAATGAGGGTTAATTGATTTCTCTCACGCACCCTCCCGGTTCTTGTGCAACAGGACGGGAGGGTTTTTGTTTTTATGAACTTAGATGTAAATTTTCCCGTTTCGACTCAGGCCATATCTGTGGCTATTATGAATGGCGACGATATGCGCATCCTGGTGGTTGAAGACGATGATAAAATTGCTTCGTTCCTCGTGAAGGGCTTGAAGCAGAGCGGCTATGCCGTGGACCGCGCCGCCGACGGCGAGCGCGCGTTCGGACTCGCCCAGTCGGTGCCGTACGATGCGGCGATTGTGGACCTGATGCTGCCGAAGCTCGACGGATTGACGCTCATTCAGGAACTGCGTGGAAAAAATGTCCGCACGCCCGTGCTGATTCTCAGCGCGCGCGCGTCGGTGGATGACCGGGTGAAGGGATTGCAGGCGGGCGGCGATGATTATCTGACCAAGCCGTTCGCGTTTTCGGAATTGCTCGCGCGAGTTCAGGCGTTGATTCGGCGGTCCACGCAGGCGTCGGAACCGACGCGTTTGACGGCGGGGAGCCTGACCTTGGATCTTTTGACGCGCGCGGTGGAGCGGGAAGGCGAGAAGATAGAACTGCAGCCGCGCGAATTCGCCTTGCTCGAATATCTCATGCGCCATCCGAATCGTGTTGTGACGAAAACGATGATTCTCGAGCATATTTTTGATTACAGCTTTGACCCGCAGACGAACGTTGTCGATGTCCTGGTGCATCGCGTGCGCGGCAAGGTTGATCCCGAGAAGAACCTGATTCACACCATGCGCGGCGTCGGTTATGTCCTTCGGCCTGATTAATATCGCCCGGCGAAACGTCGGCGTCCGGCTCGGCCTCTGGTACGCATTCATTTTTGCGTGCAGCAGCGTGGCTTTGCTCGGGCTCGCGTATTATCTGCTGGTCACGACCATCGGAAACAAGGACCGCGAATTGGTGCAGGCGCGTTTGCGTGAATACGCCGCGGTTTATGATGCGGGGGGATTGCCGGCGCTGCGAAATGCCGTGCAGCAGGAGCCGGAGCAAACCTTCTATGTCCGCTTGGTCAACGTTTGGGACGATGTTTCCTTCGCGAATGTCCCAAAGGACTGGGTGACCTTCAACGACGTCGGTGGCCTGGAAGGTTACCGCCGGCGGGTCGGCGTGGTGGTGCGGATTCCAAAGGACGCCGAGAAGGATTTTGTGATCGCCTCCGCCGTCTTGCCGGACAATTCGTTGTTACAAGTGGGCCGCAGCACCGACAGCCGGGAGGCTTTGCTTGAGCCTGTGAAACGGAGTTTCATTATCGTGGGGGGCATCACGGTGCTCGCCGGTTTTGCCGTGGGCGCATTTTTCGCGCACCGCGCGCTACGTCCAGTAAGGCAAATTGTCACCACGGCTCGCTCCATCATCACGGCGCGGCAACTCGATGCGCGCGTGCCGGAACGCAAATCCAACGACGAGCTCGATGAGATGGTGCGCTTGTTCAACACGTTGCTCGACCACAACCAATCGCTCATCCGCGCCATGCGCGAATCGCTGGACAACGTCGCCCACGATTTGCGCACGCCGCTGACGCGTCTGCGTGGGACGGCGGAATTGGCGTTGCAACCGGGCACCGACGCCGAGGGTGCGCGTGAAGCGCTCGCGGATTGCGTCGAAGAATCCGAGCGGGTGCTGGAGATGCTCAACACGCTGATGGATATTGCCGAGGCCGAGGCGGGCACGATGAAGCTCCAGCGTGAGCGCGTGGACTTGTGCCAATTGGTGCGCGAGACGGTGGACCTTTACGAATATGTGGCGGATGAACGCGCAGTGACGGTGCGCGCGGAATTGCCGGCTGCGTGCGAAGTGCCCGTGGACCGCAAACGCATTCGCCAGGTGTTTGCCAATCTATTGGATAACGCCATCAAGTACACGCCGGCGAATGGCACGGTGACGATTACGGTTCAGGACGAGGAAAATCGCGCAGTGGCTCATTTCCGCGACACGGGCGTCGGCATTCCGCCTGAGGAACAAGATAAAATCTGGACGCGGCTTTATCGCGGGGACAAGAGCCGATCCGAACGCGGGCTTGGCTTGGGATTGAGCCTCGTCAAGGCCGTTGTCGAGGCGCATCACGGCCAGGTAGCGGTGACCAGCAAGCCAGACGCCGGTTCTGATTTCGCGGTAACTCTGCCCAAAAATCCGTAGGACAGGCATCCTGCCTGTCTCCATATTTTCAGGCAGCCTCTAATTTTCTTTGCCCGGCATGAGCGTCGGCGGATTTTGCTCCGGATGTTTCCAGGTCGTACGCGCTTTCGTGGCGTCGCCGCGCGTCAAATAATCGCTCAGCGTCAGGTCGACCATAATGAGCAGCCAAATCACGCCCGCGACAATAAAAATCCACACCAACGGTTTCTCCCATCGTCCGTGCATGAACACCAGCACCACCAGCGACATTTTGGCGATGGAGATGCTGAGCGCGGCCACGTTATTGAACGCACCGAGATTAATTTCCGCCAATCCCCACGTCAGTGCCAGGAACAGCAGCAACGCGATCCAGACAAATAAATAAGTTTTTTTAGAAACAGTGGTCATCAGGAATAGCGTTGAATCAGGTAGAGCAGCGGGTAGAGAAAGATCCAGATGATGTCCACGAAATGCCAGTATAACCCGCTCATTTCAATGGGTGTATAATAGGCGTCCGAGAATTTCCGCCGCGAAGTCATCCAGGCCATCGTGGAAAGCAGCCCGACGCCCACGGTGACGTGCACGGCGTGGACGCCGGTCATGATCCAGTAGAGCACCCAAAAAATCTGCGCCTGCGGCGGCAGATCCGCTCGGAAATGGGGCCCTGGCCAAAGGTGTTCTTCCAAATCCGCGTGGTATTCGACTCCTTTGACGACGAGAAAGGCCAGGGCGAAGGCGATTGTGATCGTGAGAAAACGAAAGAGCCATTTGAGGTCATTTTCGCGTGCGGCATGAACGGCGAGCGCCATGGTAAAACTGCTCGTCAAAAGAATGGCGGTGTTAATGGTTCCGTAGAGCACGATAGTGTGATGGCTGGCTTCCGCGAAGGCGTGCGGGTAGTTCGTGCGGTAAACGATGTAGCTCATGAACATCGCGCCGAAGAAAAGCACTTCCGTCGCGAGAAACGTCCACATGCCGAGTGTGGCCGCCTCTTTTTGCTGGGGCATTTCCTCGAACTGTTCCTGAAGAGCAAGCCGCGCGTCAGCCATAAGGCGCCTCCTTTTTTGCATTCAACAATTCCGCTTCGGTTTCTTCGGCTGAGTATTGATACGGTGGTGTGTTCACGACGGGCGTCTCCGTGAAATTGTGCTTCGGCGGCGGCGAAGTGGTTTGCCATTCGAGACCGGTCGCTTTCCATGGATTGGGCGGCGCCTTTTTGCCGTATTTCAATGACCAAAGAAAATAAATGACCGGCAACAGATAACCAACGCCGAGGATGGACGCGCCCGCGCTCGACATCACGTTATAGATTTGGAATTCCGGCGCGTAAGCATGATAGCGCCGCGGCATACCGAGATAGCCGAGCACGAATTGCGGGAAGAAAGTCAGGTTGAAGCCGAGAT
>DASZPR010000205.1:0-1753 GCA_035550235.1 Verrucomicrobiia bacterium
ACCCCGGCCCTCTCCCCCAAAGGGGGCGAGGGAGAACGAAATGACAGTCTTTGGCAAATTGTTGGTCAAAGGCATAATCCCACAGTATTCAACATCGAACGTCGAGCCAGCGGTTGCTCCCATTTTCTTGGAAGTTGAACGCTGAGCGTTAAATACTGAATGTTCATTTTAACAACTAAACCCGACCACCTTCAAAAACGCCTTCTCCAGATTTTCATGTCCGGCGGAAACTTCGGCCACGGTTCCCACTTTTTTAAGTTCGCCTTGGTGGACGATGGCCACGCGGTCGCAAACCGTTTCCACTTCGCCCAGTTCGTGTGAGGAAAAAAACACCGTTTTGCCTTCGCGCTTCAAACGCTGGATGATTTCGCGCACTTTCATGCGCCCCAACGGATCAAGCCCGCTCGTCGGCTCGTCCAACACGAGCAGGTCGGGATTATTGACGAGCGCCTGCGCGAGACCGACGCGCTGCTGCATTCCTTTCGAGTAAGATTTGATCGGCCGTTTGCGCGCGTGTTCCAGTTCAACCAGCTTCAATAATTCATCAATGCGCTTTTCGGTTTCCGCGCGCGCCAGACCAAAAATCCGGGCGTAAAAACGGAGCAATTCTTCCGCCGTGAGAAATTTGTAGTAATACGTCAGCTCCGGCAAATAACCGATGCGCTGGCGGGCGATGGGCTGGCGCACGTCAATGCCGAACAAGCTGGCCGCGCCGCTCGTCGGCGGCTTAAAGCCAAGCAGGACGTTCATCGTCGTGGTCTTGCCTGCGCCGTTGGGGCCGAGAAAACCAAAGACTTCGCCGGCGCGGACTTCCAAGTCCAGCCCGGCCAGCGCGACTTTGACGCCCTGCCGCAGTTCCCGGCTGCGATATTCAACGCGCAGTTTCTCGGTTTTAAGAATGACGCTCATGGTTCACAGACAGAAAAAAAGTTTTTTTCCAAGCGCATTTTGTTGCCTTACGACTGGACGTTAGGAATAGACCGCGATGAGCGCAATAAAATTCAATCTTTGGCGGGCCGGAGACCAGTGCTCCGGATTTGGTAGAAATTCCTTAAAGCGGTGGACATGGCCGCGCGGCGGCCAAGTCCGTCGTCGAGCGCAGCGTCAGGCGACGGGGCGAATCCACTCGCTTCGGCTGGTTCCCGCCCAAGGTGCCTGCTGTCGTAGGCAAACGCAGTTTCTCGGTTTTAAGAATGACATTCATCTTGCAAAATAATCATGTTTCAATAAACGTGACATTAAGAAAAGACTTATCTTGTCACAATCTAATTGCAAATTATTTTGCAAAATTCATGCCCGGACCGCTTGGCTACGGCTATTGAAGAATATGCGGCGGACTCACGGTGTTGCTCAGTGAGCATTGGGATTGCGGGTTTTGCCCCACAGGCAGCAGACTATATGTGCCGCCAGTTGGACAGGATGGGATTTCGCCCGCCGAGTTTAACTTGAGGTAAGGCTTCACATCCGACAACGTGATGCTGGCATCGCCATCGGCAAGGTTTCTGACAAAGGCAATCTGCTGCACGGCCGATTCAATTTGCCGCAAGTTATTGATACAGACGTTAGCCTGCGAAGAGGAACGGGCACGCATAAGATTGGGAATTGAGATTGTCGCCAATAAACCGATAATGGCCACAACAATCATAATCTCTACCAGCGTAAACCCGCCTCGTTTGGATATGGAGACGGTTTTCATTTTTCATTATTGCGGCGTGAACCTCTAACAGGCTGGTTATTTATAGATGACAACGTT
>DASZPR010000206.1:0-1588 GCA_035550235.1 Verrucomicrobiia bacterium
AGCTCTCATCGTTGGCGGACTTATTGGTGTGGCTTTTGGCGCACTGCAAAACGCGGCGCGGCGCAAGAACGAGAAGCGAGAGGCGGAGGGAACGCTTAAGAGCGGTTGGTCTTTGATGCCGGGTTCCGGCGCGCGCGTGGCGTATCTGCTGGTCACTTTGGTAATAATCCAACTGATCTGCCCGATGCTGTTCAAGAATGCCAGCACGCAATGGTGGGTTTCCGGTGGAGTGGTGGCGGGATACGGCGCGATGCTTTTCATCCAACTGCGCCAGCGTCTCTCGGCGAACAAGTAAATCTTTTTACTTCGCCGGCAAGGCGCCGGCAATGGCGGGAGGGCTGATTTGACCGGCTTTTTCCGCCAAGTGGCCCGGATGGGAGACCAGCAGGACGCGCATCATGGCCAGCCAGATTATGCCTGCGCCCACGAGCAACCTGGCCATAAAACGGTTGGAGCGCTGTTTGATCACGGGAGAAATTTTCAGCCAGGAAATGTCTTTGATCCACCGAATTCCCTTGGTTTCATCGATGGACCCCGAAAGCCATTGATATTCGTCAGGAATGAATCCCTCCGCGGCAAGACGCCTGATAAAAGCCGTTTTCCGCGCGTCGCTGCAATTGGCCTTGGTCGCCCGCACGGTCACAGTTCCATCGGCGTGAGATTTGACGAGCACGATATTGTCCAAATCAGGGATATAAAACTGGAACTCCTTCGAACGAACTTTTTCGACTCGCATCTTCCCACGGTCACCCGGGTCCCGCTTTCGCGCAAGTCAACGCGCCGGGGAAAATGTTCAAAAACTTATCAATGGACGTCAGGACGCGACGGCTTCAACTAGTCGATAGCCGACGCCGGGTTCGGTGGCGATGAGAACCGGTTCCGCAGGGTTGGCTTCCAGTTTTTCTCGCAGGCGCAAAATGTAGACCCGGAGGTATTGGGTTTGAGACTCGTGTTCGGGTCCCCAAATTTGACGGAGGATTTGCTGGTGAGTCAGAACCTTCCCCGCATGCTGGACAAATAAACGCAATAGAGCGTATTCGGTAGCGGTCAACCTGAGCTGTTCTCCCTTGCGCAAGACATGGCGGCTGGCAAGGTTTACCTCGACGTCGCCGAAACGATAAATCGGCTCCGCGACCTCACTTCGGTTGGCGCGGCGGACGGTGGCCCGCAATCTCGCCAACAATTCCGACGTGTTAAACGGCTTGGTAACATAATCATCGGCTCCCCGGTCCAAAGACTCCACCTTTTCGGTCTCGCCATCCTGAACGGTGAGAACGATCACCGGAATTTGCGTCCATTCCCGAAGGTTTTTCAATACTTCCAATCCGTTCATATCCGGCAAACCGAGATCGAGAATGATGGCATCGTAGCGGCGTTGGGCGGCCTTCGCGATACCCTCCCGCCCCTCGCCAACCGCAGACACAACATAGCCATTGGCCTCCAAAGCGACGGTCAATAGGCGCTGAATTTGGGCTTCGTCATCAATAATGAGGACGGAAAGCCGCGTTTGGTTTTCAGGTGAATTCATAAGATCGCTTCCGGGAAAGAGGGCCGGTCCGTTGCTTTCAGGTAAATTGTAAACGCCGCG
>DASZPR010000207.1:0-4617 GCA_035550235.1 Verrucomicrobiia bacterium
CCCGAAAACTTTGCCATCCACCTTCCGCACCGTCTGCGAAGCCACAATACTTACATGAACCGTTGCCGGCACTGGCGCGGCAATCAACTGCAGGTCATCAATAAAGAACGGTTGCGTGGAAGTTCCGTTTCCGAACTGAAATCCAGTCAGATTGCTTTTATTATTGAGGCCCAGGGTCGTCAGCGGGATGGTAATTTGCTTCCAGGTGTTCGTCGGTGCAGTCACCGAAATTCCCGGCAATCCCGAGCCGTCCAATTCGCCGCTGACCAGGATCGATTGGCCGCCGGTCGCGCCCCCGTTCACCCAAAAGCTCACGCTTGTATAAATGGTTGTATCGACACTGCTCCCGCTTTTGAGCCACCACGCCTGCCATTGGCCGCTGGGAACCAGCGCCATCGAGTTGCTGGCGGTATAAACGGGATTATTTGTATAGACCGGACTGTTTGTGGAATAACGAGGCATCCAGGACCAATTGTCGCCCCATCCATTATCAAACCGACCGGAGTAGATGCGCAGATCGTCCGCAGCGTGAGCCGCGAAGGCGAACAGGAGCAATATGACGCCGCCGAAAAAAGATCGAAGTTTCATTATTCAATCATCAATTTCAGGGCAAGGAAGGACGCAGCGTGCACGGTTGTGTTTGCACGGTTGCCATCGCGGGCATCAGACCGTCGGCAGTGGCGCTCAATTTGAATTCACCCGCATCGCGGGTGGATTGCACGATGATTTGCGCCAAGCCGTTGAACAAGCTGCGTGACCACGGAGGCACGGTGGCGTGTCCGATGATTTTTACGGTCACGTTGGGATTCAAACCACCCTGGCCGATGCCATTATTGACCCCGACCGCGACGACGTTGTCGCCCGTGCGGAGGAATTTCTTGATGTCGAAAATCGGCTGCGCCTCCCAATCGTGTGATTCGCCGATGAACTGGCCATTCACAAAATACCAACCCTCATCATCGCAGCCGCTAAAACAAATTTGCGCGCCGGCGCTTTGCAAATCCTCGTCCGTGAGCGTGAAGTGCGCGCGGTAAATCGCCGTCGTCTCCGGCGTTTTGATCGTCGATTCGCCGCTATTGGTGCGGGCACTGATTGCGTCCCAGGCCGAGTCATCGAAAGCATTCGCGTACTCCGGCAGGGCGCTGCGGTTATGCGGAACCTTTGCCACCTGCCAGCGCCAGTCGCTGAGCGCGAGGCTATGCGCGGGCGCAACCGGAACAAACGTGTCCGGCTCGTGGCAGCTTGGATCGCCATTGCCCACCCCGAGGATCCTTCCGGCGCCTGCGAGAGTGAAATTAATTTTATTTTGCGCAATTGGCACAGCACGTCCTTGGGCGTCCGCCGCGGACACGGTAAATACGCTCACGTCCTCACCATCGGCATTGATGATTTTACGGTCTGGTACCAATTGAATTTGCGTGGCCTCACCGGTGGTTTCGACTTTTGTTTCGGCGACGAAGTTGCCAGCCGCGTCGAAGCCTTTCGCGCTCAAAGTTCCCGGCGCGTATTTTACCTGCCAGCTCAATTTTGAATTTGGCTTCATCTCCTGCTTGCCGAGCGAGGTTCCGTTCAAAAAGAGTTCCACCTGTTTGCAGTTGCTGAAAGCTTGCACAAGAATTTCCTGGCCCTCGTGCCCGGGCCAATTCCAATGCGGCAACAGGTGCAGCACGGGGTTGGTTGTCCACCACGACTGGTAGTAATAAAAAACATCCTTCGGAAAACCGCATGTGTCGAGGATGCCGAAATGCGAATTCACACATGGCCACCAATAGGGCGTGGGTTCGCCGCGATAATCAAAACCGGTCCAGACGAACGCGCCCGAAAGCCACGGGCGCGGCGCGAAATAACTCCACCAACTTTCGGCGGTGGTGGTCCAACCTGGCCAGACCAGGTCATAAGCAGAAACGTAGCCGCGCTTTTTGTCGTTCTCGTAAATGCCCCGCGTGCCCACAACGCTGGCCTGTTCGGTGCCGACGTTGGGTTGAGTGGGATGCGCTGCGTGGTAACGATCCATTTGCTGCCCATAGTGGTAATTCCATCCACGCACTTCGATGACGGTATTGATTCCCTGAAACACGTCGTCTTCCGGCGAGGCATAAGTCACCGGTCGCCGCGGATCGAGTTCCTTGGCCAATTCCTGCATTGAGCGGGCAATGTTTGCGGCTTGCGGCGTGTCTTGCACAAGGAATTCCTCGTTGGCAATGCTCCAAATTGCCACCGAGGGATGATTACGGTCGCGGCGGATTTGTTCATCCCATCTGCGGAGCCCCTCAGAATCGCTGGCCAGCACGCGTTTCTCGTCCATGACCAACAAACCAAGCCGGTCGCACGCCTCGAGCAGTTCCGGCGTAGGCGGATTGTGCGATGTGCGAATGGCGTTACAGCCGAATTCCTTCAGCTTCGCCACGCGAAAATATTGCAACGCGTCAGGCAGAGCCTCGCCAACGCCGGCATGATCCTGGTGATTGCAAGTTCCATAAAGCTCGTAGTGCCTGCCGTTCAGCAAAAAGCCGTTCGTCGCATCAAAGCCCACCGTGCGAATGCCAAAAACCGTTTCCTGCCGGTCCACGATTTCATTTCGGACGGAAACGGTGGTGATGACCTTGTAGAGTTTTGGCGATTCCGGCGACCAAAGCACCGGCGCGGAGACTTTCGATTTCAAATTTACGACGCGTTGCGACTTCCGGGGCAATTCCTCGGAATTGGAAAACGTTTTCAGCGATTTGCCATCGGGCGAAACAATCTCGCAATTCACGGTGGCCTTCGCCGCGTTGGTCAGGCTATTGAGCAGGTTGACTTCAACCGCGATTTTGGGAGCGCCTTCGGGAATATTTTTATCAAATTCGCTCTGCACAAAAATCCCATCCGGGGCAATGGCTACGGGCGCGGTTTTGTCCAGCCAGACATGGCGGTAGATGCCTGCTCCTTCATAAAACCAGCCCTCGGGAATCGAAGCGTCCACGCGCACGGCGATCGTATTGGCGCCGCCGAACTTCACCACGTCCGTGATGTCCTCGCGGAACGGGTAATAGCCGCCCTCATGATGTTTCACGAAGTAACCGTTGACGCACACGATCGTGTCCCGATACACGCCATCGAATGTCAGCCAGATGCGTTTGCTTTTGTCTTCCTCCGGCAACTCAAACGTGCGGCGATACCAGGCAACGCTGTTCGTCGGATACTTGACCCCGAGGGCTTTGAACCCGTGTCCGCCGTCAGCGGCGGGATCAAAAGGTAATTCCACCGCCCAATCATGCGGCAGGTTGACCACCCGCCAGTAGGAATCGCTAAAGTGTTCCGCAGCCGGTCCACCGCACCGGCCAGCATTCACATAGTTGACGGCGTCCGGCCAATCGTCGCCGAGATGGAATTTCCAGTTGGTGTCGAGCGAGAGATGTTCGCGCGGCAAACCAGCAGCGGCGAGGGAGGCGGCCCAAAGCGCGGTACAAGCGCCGGCGATAAGAGTACGAATGACTGGCATGAGCTTATTTTCGAATTATGTTGAGGGAAAATCCGGCGCTTGACCGGAAAATTTTTTCGAGGTCATTAAAAACGTTCTCCGGGAATCTCATGCTTGGCAACACGAATGAATAAGCGATGCCGCGATTAACGGTGAACTGTTGTAATGCTGATCATCCACGCGAGGTCGCCGGATGCTGAATCGTAAAAGGTGAAATTGCCGGCCTGCGCGAGGACTTGTTTGTCGGTCCATTTGCGGTTTTCCGAGTGGCCATCAGAGAACAGGATCATACAACTTCTGTTGTGATAGCTGGCGGGCATGTCGGTCCATTGGGTAGGCGCATCGGGACACTCCACGAACCAGTCATCGTTGATGGTCCCAGGGCTTTCTTCCAGCAGGATGTAGATGTCTGAGGGGCGGACGATGTCTGTCTGCTTTTTGAAAACTTTATAGGTTGCCTGCGGATGCAGGTAGGAACTGGCAGCAGTGCTGGCGGTTGGGTTCATCCAGCCATTGACAGAATAGCTGCGAATCGTGGGCGTTACGTTGTCCGCGGCTTTTTTGGGATCGGCCGGGCATTTCCATGGTTTGACTGATCTCAGACTTGAATAAAGCAGACTCTCCTGGCCGAAAAGCAAATTGGTGCCAGTGGTGGTGGCAACGCTGCCAGGAAAAATTTGCGCCTCGACCCCACCTTGCTGAATGAGCGGGTCGTTCGGAAAGTTCGCCCCGTAATTGCTGACCGGAACGAGCTTGTCTTCGTTTTCACCGGAATAAATACCCCAAGCGATTTGAATTTGCCTGAGGTTGTTCATGCAGTTGATCTTTTGCGCCCGAACTTTGGCTTTGGCAAGAGCCGGCAGCAGCATCGCGGCAAGAATTGCAATAATGGCGATGACTACCAGTAATTCAATCAACGTGAAAGCAGTTTTTTTCCTGTTCCCGGTAATCTGCATGCGAATTAAAAGCTTTTTGAATTCAGGGTCGGCAGGCGCCGGCCGGAGCCACATGCTCCGGCCAGCTTACAAGCTTCCAATTCATTCCACCTTCACCCGATAGAACTGCGCGGAGTTGGTCGCCGTGACCGGCACAGTCAGAGGCGACGGCAAATTAACCGGAGTCCACGGCCCGAGGAGGTTGGTGGAAGTCTGCAAGAT
>DASZPR010000208.1:0-2048 GCA_035550235.1 Verrucomicrobiia bacterium
TCGATCCTGCCCCACCGTAATGAAGTCAACCTCGGGCCCTCGCCACAAAACATTGCGATCAACTTCAGTCCCAACACAAATGCTCCGAAACCCATCCGGATACACTACAAACTGGATGGCATGGATACCAAATGGCGGGACGGTTCTTCTTTCATGACCTTGACGGCGCGTTTTTTTAACGCCGCCGGGGACCAGGTCGGCCAGGATATTTTCAATGTCAGTGGTGAGAGCGCCGGATGGACCGGCTCCCTCAAGACCTCTCCTCTAACGCACCGCCGCGAGGCGATTGCCGTTCCACCCAGGGCGACTCGCCTGTGGATCGTGATCTCCTCCGCCGGTCCGCCCGAGACGGTGGGAATTTATGTAGTCGCCAACCTTGTCGTCACGAAACACAGGGGCACAGCCCCGCCGGATGTCATCATCGAATCTCCTTTTGACCGCCAAAGCGGCACGGAAACCGGCACGCCCGCGGACTGGAAAACAGACGGCATTGCCCCCAGCATGGCAAAAATTGTCGCCATCGGCCAAGCACCCGCCCAGCGCGCATTCGCCATCCTCGATGATGACGCCGGCAGTCACGCCGAGTGGCGCACCATCATGGAATCCGCCCCCTTCGTCGCACCAGGCGACCAGATATTAATCGAATGGAACGAGATGTACAGTATTGGCCTGAGCAAAGTCGGCTCAGCCCACTATGCCAATCTCTCCGAAGGCAATTACCGCTTTCATGCCGAGCCAGTGGATATTTATGGGAATGCCAGCGGCGCTGAAACCACCTTGATGTTGCTGGTCCCGCCTCCCTTTTGGAAGACCTCCTGGTTTTGGAGCATCGTGACTGCGTTCGCTTTCAGTCTGGCCATCGGGGGGAACCGCTACCTCGCCTGGCACCAAATGCGCCGCGAAATGTTACGGCTGAAAAATCAACAGGCACTCGACAAGGAGCGATTGAGAATCGCACAAGACATTCACGATGACCTCGGCGCGCGCATCACGGAAATTTCCCTCGCAAGCGCCCTGGCGCAAAAGAGACCGGAACTTTCGTCGGAAACAAATGAAGATTTCAAACGCATTTCCCGCATGAGCCGGGAATTGGTTTCCGCGCTTTACGAAACCGTCTGGGCCATTAATCCGGAGAATGACAACCTCGACGCCCTCGGCGGATATTTATGCCAAACGGTAAACCCGCTCTGCGAACAAGCGCAGATCGCCTGCCGCTTCGTGATATCAGACCTGCCCGGGGACGTCGCTTTGTCCAGCCAGATCAGGCACAACGTAATCATGGTGGTCAAGGAAGCGATTCACAATATCATCAAGCATTCAAAAGCGTCGGAAGTGCATTTATACGCATCATTTGAGAAGGGAGTGCTGAGTATTGAAATTCGGGACAACGGTTGCGGCTTCGACATCGCCAGCCACCCTGCCGGCAACGGATTGATTAATATGAAACGGCGCATCACAGAAATGGGTGGCACCTGCGAGATCAACAGCCACACCGCACAAGGAGCGTCCGTCCAGGTTCGCCTGCCAATCCAAAAACTGCAGCGCGCCCAGGGAACAATGGCCGGCTAATCAAATAGTTTTTCATCAAGGATTCTGGGCCCCGGCGTAGTGTTGCGCAATCCATTCGGAATCACTGTTAGCCGCGGGTACAGGGGCTGTGCCTGCCAGAGCATTCGCAAAAGCAAAAGTCTGCCCGTTCTGCCATTTATGAGTTTCGGCGTGACCGTCGCAAAAATTGAAAACGGCAGAGGACACGTGAAAAGCCGCCGGCGCGTCATTGGCACTGGAGAAAGTGGAGCCCTGAAATCCATTGGCTTGATTCCCGGAAATATTCATCCGCCACGAACCCACATTTTCTCCGCGTGAATCAGATGATTCAATCCAAATGAATCTGTCTGTTGGATGTTGGATTTGATTGCACTTGAACAAGCAATTGCCACTGTGGCCCTCCCCATTCAAAAATTGTGTTCCCGAATAACTGTCAAAACAAAAAGGCCCGCCAGTGCCCGGGACAAAGTTAAGTTTATCGTGTTTGTCCGCCGGGCAAT
>DASZPR010000209.1:0-5926 GCA_035550235.1 Verrucomicrobiia bacterium
CACGGCATTGGTGGTGACGAAGAGGAATGGCATCACAACGGCCACCCCGAAATCATCTTCGACAATCTCCTCGCCGATAACAAAGTCGTGCCGATGATCATCGTGCTGCCTAATGGCCGCGCGCAGCCGAACGACCGCGCCGAGGGCAATGTCATGGCGAGCGCGCCGGCCTTCGCAAATTTTGAGGGTGACCTGATCAAGGATTTAATTCCGTTCATCGAGTCCAAATATTCTGTGAAAGCCGACCGTGAGTTTCGCGCTCTGGCGGGGCTCTCGATGGGTGGCGGCCAGTCGTTGAATTTCGGCCTCGCGCATCTTGATACCTTCGCGTGGATCGGCGGGTTCTCTTCTGCGCCGAATACCAAAGCGCCGGAAGAACTCGTTCCCGATCCGAAAAAAGCCGCCAAAATGTTGAAACTGTTATGGATTTCCTGCGGGGACCATGACGGGTTGATCAACTTCAGCCAGCGGACGCATCGTTATCTGAAGGAAAAAAACGTGCCACATATCTGGCACGTGGATTCGGGCGTGCATGAGTTCGCCGTTTGGAAAAATGATTTTTATCTGTTCTCGCAGCTTATTTTTCGATGAGCGCGACTGGAAAGGGTGGTTTTTTAAATTACACCCAACCGAAGCGGTCATATGAAAATCATAAATCCGATAGGGTTTATTCTTTTGGCCGCCGATGTTCGCTGACAGGCGCCATCGGACAGACGAATTCCGACTATCCATTTCACCGGCCAATGGCGAAGGACAGTACGTCGGCACCGTGGATTCGCTCACGAACTATTCGTATCCCGATTGGTTCCGCGACGTGAACTGAGGGCCGCAGCCGACGAGTTGCTTAGTGCTGCAGTTGGGAATTCAGGCCAACCGCTGCACCGGGCTTCAGGTCGATTTCCACCGTCCGCTCGCCGTACCGCACAACCGCTTTTCGGCCGGTGAGGGAGCGGATTGTGGCCTTTGTCAATTTGTGGTTATCCCAGGCAAGATCCACTTCAAACCCGCCTCGGGCCCGCAAGCCGCTGATGCTGCCGGAAGCCCAGGCGCTGGGCAGGGCGGGTAGCAATTCAATCTCGCCTCCTTCACTTTGCATCAGCATTTCGGCAATGGCAGACGTGCCGCCGAAGTTGCCGTCAATTTGAAACGGTGGGTGCGCATCAAACATGTTCGGGTAAGTGCGCGACGGATCGAACAAATGATTGATGATGCTCAACGCGCGATCGCCGTCATGAAGCCGGGCCCAACAATTGATGCGCCACGCAATTGCCCAGCCGGTCGTGATGTCGCCCCGGTTGTTAAGTGACACTTTGGCTGCATCGGCCAGTTGCGGAGTTTGGCGCGGGGTGATTTGCGCGCTGGGGAAAAGCGCGTAGAGATGCGAGATGTGGCGGTGTTTTTGTTCCGGCGCCTGGGCGTCCCAATCGGCGAGCCATTCTTGCAATTGTCCACCCTTGCCGATTTGCAATGGCGCGAGCCGTGAACGCGTGGCCTCCAATTTTTTTCGAAAATCGTCATCCGTGTTCAGGATTTTGGAGGCTTCGATGCAATTCGAAAATAAGTCACGGAGGATTTCCATGTCCATCGTGGGCCCGGCGCAGACGGCGGCGCCGAAGGGATGCTGATTTTCGGGTGAGATGGAGGGATTCGTCACCAGCCATTTGTGTTCCGGTTCCTCGACAAGCGTATCGAGAAAAAACTCGGCGGCACCACGCATGACGGGATACACGTCCTTGAGATATTTTTTGTCTCCGCTGAATTCGTAATGATCCCACAGATGATCGCAGAGCCAGGCGCCGCCCATCGGCCACATGCCCCAATTCGGCCCATCGATCGGCCCGGTCGCGCGCCAAAGATCGGTATTGTGGTGAGCCACCCATCCGTGCGCGCCGTACATTTCCTGGGCGGTGCGCGCGCCGGTTTGCGAAAGATCTTTCACCATGGCGATCAGCGGTTCGGCGCACTCGGCGAGATTGCACGACTCCGCGGGCCAATAATTCATCTCTGTGTTGATGTTGATGGTGTATTTGCTTTGCCAGGGAGGGTTCATGCTTTCGTTCCACAGCCCTTGCAGGTTGGCGGGCTGGCCGCCTGGCCGGGACGAACTGATCAATAGGTAACGGCCAAATTGAAAATAGAGCGCGGCAAACTGCGGGTCCTGACCGTTATTGAAATTCTTGATTCGCTCGTCCGTCGGCAACTGCATCGCATCGCTATGGCCCAGGTCAATCGCTACCCGTTGAAAAAGCCGTTGATGTTCGCGAACATGGGCTGCGAGCAGCGAATCGAACGACTTTTTTTGAGCCGCGTGCATTTGTTTTTTGACGATGGCTTCGGGATCGCCGCTGACGTCCCGGTAATTGCGATAGCTGGTGGCGGCAGCAATGAGAATCGTCACTGAATCAGCATTGGTGACCGAGAGGGAGTCGGATGAACTCGTGACGGCGCCGCCGTCGGCGATGAGTTGGGCGCGGACCTGGAAAGTCAAGGCGCTCTTCACTTCACGCGATCCGCCATTGGTGCCGCGCATGACCAGCGTGTTGCCTGGCGCCGTTTCAATGGAAACTTTTTGCGGCGTCTGAAATCCCGCGGTGAATGAGATCGCGTTTTTTTTGTCAGCCGTGAGGTGAACAACGATGACCTGGTCAATCGGGCTGACAAAAGCCTGACGTGAAAACCTTGTTCCGTTTACAGTATATTGCACGGTCGAAACGGCTGTGTTCAGGTTGAGATCGCGGCGGTAATTCTCGACGGCCGGCGCCTCTGGAAATGTGAGAATCAGATCGCCGGCTGTTTCATACGGCATTTGCGACAACGGCTTGGACATGACTTTGGCGCTGATAAGCTTGGCGGCTTGGGAATACTTGCCATCGAAGACTAACTGTCGAACCTCGGGAAGCGCGGCTTTGGCCTCGGGGTTCACTGGATCGTATGGGCCTCCGGCCCAAAGAGTATCCTCGTTCAACTGAAGTCGTTCGCGATTTATGCCGCCGAAAACCATCGTCCCGAGGCGGCCATTGCCGATCGCCAGGGCCTCTTCCCACTTTATCGCGGGCCGGCGGTACCACAGGCTCAGTGGCTCAATCGGCGCCGAGGAGCTTCCGCTTAACTGCGGATCCGCCGCGGATGATTTTGCCAGGCATCCAAAGAGGACCAGGAAACAACTAAATGTGTGGAGATAGGATTTCATTTGATGCTTTCCAGAGAGATTCACCGCGAACTGGCGGTTCATTCCGTGAGCATGTGGATTGTGGCGAACCCGATGCAATTACGAAATATGTCATTTGTCATATGATGATTAGCCAATATTCAGGGTGAGGCCGGCTTGACATAATCTCAAGCGTATCCGGCATTCATAAAATAGGTTGCGCGAATTCGTAACACGCCGGGACAGCAAAACTTCGATGGATATGTAAAGGTTATGAAAATGCCCCCTTCGCAGAATCGACTGTGCCGCTCCCGCGGATTCACCTTGATAGAACTCCTGGTCGTTATCGCCATCATCGCCATTCTCGCGGCCATGCTGCTGCCAGCCCTGGCGAAAGCGAAACAACGTGCCACGCAGGGAGTGTGTTTGAGTAATCAAAAACAATTGGCCCTCGGATGGATGATGTATTCGGAAGACAATAATGAGCTGCTACTTAATTTGAGTACTTACGTCAATGGCGGACTTGCGGCTGCCAAAAATGGTATTCCCTGGCGCGTGGACATTGCGCACGGAGAACTTTCACCCGCTCCCAATACCACCACTCCCGAGGGTTGGAAGGCGGGAATTGAGCAGGGCTACCGGCAACCGACTCAGGCCATCGAAGGGCCGCTGTATCGGTACGCGCCCAATCCGGATCTCGTGCATTGCCCGGGTGACAAGCGTTATCTCCTGAAATTCACCCCGGGTGGCGGCGGTCCTTATTCGTGGGACAGTTATTCGGGAGTCGCTCAATTAAACGGCGAGAACGGAGGCTTGATAAAGCGGAGTCAAATCAAGCATCCCACTGACCGCTTTATCTGGGTTGAGGGTGCCGATATGCGGGGAGAAAATGAGGGCTCCTGGAGCATGAATGCGGGGACTGCTGCAAGCAACTACGGTGATGCGACATGGGTGGATTCACCCGCGGCATTCCATATCACGTCGGCATGCTTTAACTTTTGCGATGGACACGCGGAAGCCCACAAATGGCTGAATGCGGCGACCATCGCCTTTGCGAATGATACGACGCCGGGGAAAGATTCCGGCGGCGCCTCACAATCCGCGGCGAATAGCGGGAGTAATGTCGATCGTCAGTGGATGGGGAGCCGGTTCGCGACCACCACCAATCCATAGAGGCTTTAGTTCTATTTTGTGGCGTTTTCCATCGGCGGCCAGGAATTCTCATTGCGAAACCGAAACTGTCGCCCGCGTTGGTCCCAACGAAGTTCGCCAAGCCGGAGCTGCAAAGTGAAAATTGCAATTTGACGCAGCTCGTTGAGCGGTAATCCGGAATGACTATAGTTTTCAACAGTTTGTGCCTATGACGACCGTCGCCGTAATCGAAGACAACAGCACCATGCGGAGCGCGTTGACCAAAATCATCAATAATGCTCCGGGATGTCGGTGCGTTTGCGCCTGCTCCAATAGTTCGGAAGCGCTAAAGCTGGTGCCCGAGCATCGGCCGCATGTGGCATTGATGGATATTCATCTGCCGGATGAATCAGGAATCGCCTGCACGGCGCGTTTGACGCAGAAAATGCCCGCGCTGCAGGTCATCATGGTGACCGTTTACAAAGATACCGAGCTTATCTTCCAGGCGCTCAAAGCCGGTGCGTGCGGTTATCTTTTGAAGAGCCTCCACCCGGAGGAGATCATGGATGCCATCGCCGAGGTCCGTGCTGGAGGCGCGCCCATGACGAGTGAAATTGCCCGTATGGTCGTGCGCTCCTTTCAGGGCCCTTCCTCGGAACTGTATGAGACAGCATTGACCGGCCGGGAAGCCGAAATCCTAATGTTCGTCACCGAGGGGCTTACCAATAAGGAAATCGCACACAAGGCTGATATTTCCGTCGGGACGGTGCGGGTTCATCTCGGTCATATCTTCAAAAAACTTCACGTCCGCTGCCGCACCGAAGCTGCCGCCAAATATTTGCAGACGAAATAAAGCCGGAGTTCAGGCATGACTGGCGCCTGCGAGAGTTTTGTGAATTTTTGATTTTTTGCCGTTTGACATCGCCGGCAGCATGTTTGTCTCCGCGTGACTTGTGATTTTGCCGGCGGACTTTCTTACCTGATAATATATGCGAAGCGAACATCGGGAAAAATTTTGCGCGATTGGCAAGTTGATGCTGCTGGGGCTTTGTTTGATAGAATCGGCGCGGGCCGCACAATCAAGCCAACGAATTGAACTAGGGCGACTGCAAACTGGAGCAACCGTGGCATTCTCGCGAGAGGCAACAGAATGGGCCATCGAGATTTCCGGAGGGCCGGCGCCAAAAATCTTTGAGCCATACCCCGCCCGACTTGAAGTATATCATTCCGATCAGGATATTCGGCAATTCGCTGCGGGATACAAAACTGTCAAGCAAGCGGGTTCTGGAGTCGATGCCAACACTGACATCGCCGACGCGGGTGTAACCTTCCACATTCACGATCATTGGAGCCTGACGGACACCGTGTTGTCGCTGGATAGAAAGGTGGAAGTGTCCGGCAATGGGCCCGGAGGCTTTTACTCCTCCATCGTGTTGACAGTTGATCCCGCGACGGGCTGGACCAACGTGAGCTACCTGGCCCCAGGAGTGCTCTACGGCGATCCGACTTACGATGGAAACAACTCGCCGGGTAGCGCGGCAAATTACAACGCCCGGCGGTTGATCCTGCGGGAGGATATCATGCCTGCGCCGATGTTCGGATTGTCCTTTTCCAACGGCGCTTCGGTGACCCTATTGGATCCTGCGC
>DASZPR010000210.1:0-1742 GCA_035550235.1 Verrucomicrobiia bacterium
TGGCCAATGGAAAAAGCTCGGCGCTGGTTTCGCGCTCGGGCTCGTTTCGCTCGCCATTGTCGCCGGCATCGCCTTCGCCTGCCACGCCCGCCAGATGAATGAAAAACTTTCCGGCGGCGTCATCGTGCACAAATTAATCGACTCCGCCGCGACTGCCGTCATCATCGCGATCATCGAAGAAATTTTATTCCGCGGCGCCATTTTCGGGGCGTTGCGCAAAGTGTTTCATTGGACCTTCGCGCTGGTGCTGAGCAGCATGATTTACGCAATCCTCCATTATTTCGAGAGCGTCAAAACCGTGGACGCGGTCACCTGGTCTTCCGGCCTGCAATTGCTTCCTTTGATGTTGCGCAATCTGGGAGATCTGCACGCGGTCATCCCGGGCTTCTTCAATCTCACACTGGCCGGCATGCTGCTCGGTTGGGCTTATCAAAAGACCGGCAATCTTTATTTTTCCATCGGCCTGCACATGGGCTGGATTTTTTGGGTCAAAGCCTACGCTATCGTCACCACGCTCACTCCCAACGCCGATAAATGGTGGTGGGGCAGCGGCCGAATGGCCATCGTTAACGGCTGGGTCGCCCTGCCGGTCCTCGTTGCAACTTTTCTTGCCTTTGTTTGGAAAACATCCAACACTCGGCCTCCAACACCCAACCTCCAATAATTATTCGCTCGTCGACTTGGATGTTGGTTGTTGGATGTTGGTTGTTGGATGTTCGCCCTAATCCCGAACATGGCAGCATCGTTCAAAAAAATTGCCGACACGCTCGTCGGGTTTATCTACCCGAACGTCTGCCAGCTTTGCGGCGCGCAACGAGCCGCGTCCACCGATGGCTTCGTTTGCTCGCGCTGTTGGGAACAGGTGCGCTTCATCAAACCGCCGTTTTGTAATCGCTGCGGATTGCCCTTCCGCGGCAGCCTGACCTCCTCGTTCGAATGCACCAACTGCCGTGACCTGAAATTGCATTTTCGCTCAGCGCGTTCGGCGGTGACTCTTCAGGGAGCGGTTCTCGAAGTGGTCCGTCGCTATAAATATAAACGCGCCCTTTGGTTCGAACCCTTCCTGGCCGATCTGCTGATCCGCGAAGCCCTGCCGGAATTGCGCCAGGAAAAATGGGATTTCATTGTGCCGGTGCCGTTGCATCCCGTCAAAAAACGCCAGCGCGAGTTCAACCAGGCTGAACGCCTCGCCACGTTCCTGAGCGCCGCGGCGGCCATTCCGATGGACACCACACTGCTCAAACGTCTCAGTTGGACGGAAACGCAAACCAAGCTATCCCGCGAAAAGCGCGCCGAAAACATGCGCAACGCCTTTGCCATGCGAAAACGCCGCAAACTGAACGGCGAACGCATCCTGCTTTTCGACGACGTTTTCACCACCGGCGCCACCACCAACGCCTGCGCCCAAGTCCTGCTCGCCGCCGGCGCGGGCGACGTCGGCGTCTGGACCGTGGCTCGTGGACTTTGAACGAAATGCCCGCGCCAGATTCTAATTCAAGTTAGCACAGGTCAATTAGTCACTTGTTCAAACCGCTGTAAAAGTCTAGATTCACGCAAAATGGCTACGACTTCGTTTACGAAAAAATCGCTCGGGTTGGAAACCGCGGAACCTGCCGTGACTCCCCCGCCGGCGTCCAGCACGACCACGTCGTTTACCAAAAAACCCAAATTGGGTGCGGCCAAATCCAAGAAAAAGGACATTCCCGAGGGGCTTTGGACGAAGTGCCCGAAGTGCAGCACCA
>DASZPR010000211.1:0-8168 GCA_035550235.1 Verrucomicrobiia bacterium
GTGGCGAAAACTTGCGCTGCGTTTTATTCACGAAAGAAAAATTCAACACGGCTGGTTCATTCGTGGTGCGATGGCGGAGCACGGTGCGCGTCTCGCGCGGATCGTGATCGGCATCGTGGCAGAAGAAGACGATTTCGCCGCCAATTTCAGATTGGAGCCGGCGCGCCGTCTGGATTTTGGCGACGAGGAAACGTTTCGGGAAAAATCCGCACGGTTGCTGGCCGAAGCATATAACGGGTGCGTTGCTCATGCGCTTTGCGGGGCGTTCGGCGATTTGACCACTTGCTGAATGATCGCGCTCACGCAAACGCACGTGATGCAGCCGATAACATTATACCAAAGATAACTGAGCGTGCTGTCGGGCACGGTGAAAAATAAAACCAGCACCACAACCTGCGCGACCAATCCGCCCCAAAACACCGCCGTGCCGCGAATGCCGCGAATGAAAAATCCCACGACGAAGAGACTGAGCATCACCGGATAAAAGAGTGCGCCCACGATATTCACCGCCTGGATGAGATTTTCCGCCATACTGAGACAAAGCGCGAATGTGATGGAGACGCAGCCCCAAAAAATCGTGAACGCCTTGGAGGCGGTCAGGTAATGCTGTTCGGAGGCGTTCGGTTTCAACACGGGTTTATAGAAATCCACAATCGACGCCGAGCCAAGGGCATTCAGCTCCGCCGATTTGGCCGAGAGCGCCGCGGCGAAGAACGTCGCGACCAGCAACCCAATCAGTCCGTGCGGAAAATGGTCGAGAATGTAGGTGATGAAAATGTAATCCGTGTCGTTTCGTTTATCGTGCGGATCGACCGCGAGGCGCGCTTCTTTTCTGATTGCCTCCAACCGGTCGTGAGCCTGCATGGCCACGTTGCGCGCCGCGGATTCCGCCGCGCGATCACCGGCGTGCCGGGCTTTCATCCACGTGTCGATGGTTTCCTCCTCCTGTTGATGAGCCGTGGCAAATCTGGTTTCGATCCCGTGCAGCGCCGCGGAATCGCCTTGCGCCGCGCGCTGACTCCAGGCGACCTGGTCGAAATACACCGGCGGTTTCTCGAATTGATAATTGACGAACATCAACACGCCGATCGCGAGGATGAAAAACTGCATGGGAATTTTGCAGACGGCGTTGAACATCAACCCGAGCCGGCTTTCGCGAAGGGAAGCACCGCCGAGATAGCGTTGCACCTGCGATTGGTCGGTGCCGAAATAGGCAAGCATGTGAAACGTGGCGGCGATCATGCCGGACCAAA
Source organism: Verrucomicrobiia bacterium (assembly GCA_035550235.1). Classification (GTDB taxonomy): domain Bacteria; phylum Verrucomicrobiota; class Verrucomicrobiia; order Limisphaerales; family DASXHY01; genus DASXHY01. The sequence goes on from DASZPR010000211.1 coordinate 1,254, forward strand.
ACGTGTAGCGCTGGCCGGGATTGGTGGAAAAATTGACGGCTTCCAGTTTGTGCATCGAGCCGGCAATCGTAAGCGTGTCGGACAAGGTCAACCCGATAGGCAGTTTCACCAGCAGAAGGACAAAGGCCGCAATCATCCCGGCGAAAATGACGCCGATCTGATATTTTTGCGTGGCATTCACTGCGTCGCTGCCGCCGGTCGCTGTGTAGATGATGACAATGATGCCGCTGCCGATGATGGTAATGTGCAGGGGCCAATTGAGGACTTTGGACAGCACGATGGCCGGCGCGTAAATCGTGAGGCCGGCGCCGAGGGCGCGTTGCAGCAGAAAGACCGATGCACCGAGCAGCCGCGTTTTCAGATCGAACCGTTGCCCGAGGTATTCGTAGGCCGTGATGACATTCAGCTTCCGGTAAATTGGGAGGAATACCGCGGCGATGATGATCAGCGCGATGGGCATGCCGAAATAAAACTGCACAAAGCCCAGGCCGCCGAGATAGCCCTGGCCCGGCGTGGAGAGAAAGGTAACGGCGCTGGCCTGTGTGGCCATCACCGAAATGCCGATCACGAACCACGGCGTGTTGCCGCTCCCTTTGAGAAATGTTTTGAATGTGTGGCGCCCGCGGGTTTGCCACGTTCCGTAGGCGGCGATGCCCAGAACGGTGATGAGAAGTATGGCGTAATCCAACCCGTTCACGAATACGTCCTCGTCAACGCGATCAGCAGCGCAATCCAAACCGCAAAGGAAACCAACACGGCGGTGTAAACGCCGCGCCACGTGCGCACTCCGGGCAGGCCGGTTGCGTCATCGTTGGGTGTCGGTTCGGGCGTCATTTCCCAAGCGAAATGAGGTTCGCGAACAGACGATACGCGCCGGGCACGCCGGCAGGCAGTTGCCGGAAAAATCCCAGCCCCGTGTAAACAAAATGGCCGCTGCCGTAATTCGCGACCAGCAGGCTGCCTTTCAACGGCGATTCGCCCGGATCATTGCACGCGAGGATCGGCGTGAAATGCTCATCCCATTGATTTGGGAAATACGTGCCGCGCTCCTGAATCCAGCCGTCGAAATCCGCGCTCGTGATTTTATTGGGCGCGTTCAACACCGGGCTGTCCGGCGCGAGAAAGGTCATCGGCGCGTGCTCGTCGGTGACGCGCTCCTGGGAGACTCTCAATTTGAGTGGCGTCGATTGCAGGCCGTCGACGCGATTATATTGCATGACGACGTTCCCGCCGTTCTCGACGTAGGCGAACAGCGCGTCGAGGCCCGCGCCGAAATTCCGATGCGTGTCAAACAGCCGCACGCCGGTGACGATGGCGTCGAATTCCTTGAGCCGGTCGGGCGTGAGATCGTTGGTGGTCAATTCAGTCACGGTGCAGCCCATTTGCCGGAGGCAATCGTCGACAGTGTCGCCCGCGCCGGGGAGGTAGCCGATTTTCTTGCTGTGAATCGCGAGGTCGAGGCTCACGCATTTCAACGCCGCGGGCGGCTGGAGCAATTGCAGCGGAATGTGCGCATAGTGAATTACCATGCGATCGCTCTTGTATTTGGCGCCGCCGACTTCGGCGCTCGCGCCAATCTTCGCGGTGATCGATTTTGCGGGCGCTGTCACGGTGAATTTCAACTGCGTTTTATCCCCCGCGTTCGCCAACGTGAAGGTTTGTTTGGCCGGCGTCACTTTCCAATCGGCCGGAGTATCGAGCTGTAACGTTCCTTTTGAATTCGCGCGCGCGGCAGTGACTTCGACTTCAACGGTGTGCGATGAGCCCGGAGCAAAGAGGGCGACTTCGGAATTGAAGTGCAGCGATACCGGCGGAATGACGTCCAATCGCCGGCGCGTTTCCTTGCCGGAAGCATCCTTCGCGACGTTCATCGGCTGGTCCGCGATGACGAGTGTCTCACCGCCAACTTCAAAAATTTGTTGGATGGGAAAGACGGGCGGATTCTCCGGTTGACCGATGAGCGAAGGATCGTCGACGTGGAAGAGGCCGGTTCCTTTTTCTTCGCGCAGCCAATAAGGCTGCGTCAACAACGTGTCGCGCGGCAATGGTTCCTGGAAATCGCGCGCGCTTGATAACCCGGAGCGCAATTCGCTGGACTGCTTCATTTGGCCCTGGATGAAAGGATAACGAGTGGCAACCCAATGCACGGGAATACTTGAGCTAACACTTGCCGTCTGATGCAGTTGCACCTTCTCGCCCGGCACATATTCCGCCTGCGGAATAGTCGTTTCCACTTCGAGGCCGAGGCAATGCTGGATGATGCGATCCAGTTGCTGGCGTTTTTCGGTGACGAGCGGGTCGGTGGATTTCAGCGCGGCGAGTTGATGGTGCAATTTCAACAAGGCCGGCACGCTCGCGGCGGGATTTTTTTCGTCAAATTGCGCGATGATCTCGTCAACGCCTGTGCCGATGTCGGCTCCGCCCGGAAAGCGTCCCCACGTCGTATCGATGCCGTCGAAAATGTCGTTGGTGGCGGGTTCACCGGCGAGAAGCTCAAACGATTCGCGGCTGGGGCCACTGCGTCCGCCGAAGCCGCGGAAATTATCAAACCCCTGTGTCTTGTGCATCGCGCGGCTGCGCGCGGCAAGATCGCCGAACGAAAGACCCGACACCGGATCATTGCCGCTGATTTCCATGTTCAAGCCGTTTTCGCCGCCACGCCCATTGACGAAAATGCGTTTCGGTCGCCAGGGCGCGAGCGTTTTTAATTGTTCCGGATAGGCATTGGTGTCGCCCGCGAGTTTGAACGCTTCCAGGCTGAGCACCGCGGAGGCGGTATGATGTCCGTGCGTGCCGCCGGGCGTGGTGGAAAAGCGATTGATGACAACGTCCGGGCGAAACGTGCGAATCACGCGAACCACATCGCCCAACACCTCGTCCTTGCCCCAGATGTTCAGCGTCTCGCGGTAGTCCTTGGAAAATCCGAAATCGATCGCGCGCGTGAAAAATTGGCGGCCGCCATCAAGCTTGCGGGCCGCAAGCAATTCCTGAGTACGAGCCACGCCAAGTTTTTCGTCGAAGTCCGGGCCGAGGACATTTTGACCGCCGTCACCGCGCGTCACCGAAAGATAAGCGGTGCGATAATTTTTCCCGCGCGCGAGATACGCAATGAGCAAGGTGTTTTCATCGTCGGGATGCGCCGCGACATAGAGCACACTGCCCATATTCTGGAAGCTGCGGAGGTCCTGCAGGATGGCGGCAGGAGTGGGTGGTTCATCTGCGCGTTGAGTCATGGGAAAAACGGAGAGCAAGCACACAGCCGCAAGAACAAATGGCCGACGAAAATTTATCATGGGTAGTGAGGGCGCGGGCTCCGGCCCCGCCCTCCCCCTTAGGGAGGGGAGAGGGAATCAACAGCGCGGGAGGAACCGAGCGCAGATTGATGCTACTTCTGGACCGTGAACGACACCGAGTATTGGGTCTTGTCCCACGACATTTTCAACTCGCCACTGCGCGTGACCGCCATGGTGAATTGCTCCACGGGCGTATCGAGCGTTTCCTTTTTCATATCGATGCGCGCGAGATCCTGTTTTTCATCATACGATCCCGGGCCGACGCCCCATTGGCCGACTTGTTTGTTGATGATCAATTTCGCTGAACCATCTTCGGCGGGCAGAGTCCACAAAGTGTAAGCGCCGGCGGGAACCGTGACATCGCCGATGATAATCGGCTTCTGCGTGATCAAGGTCGTGGCCTCATCCGAGCCCGTGCGCCAGACTTTGCCGTAAGGGACGAGTTTGCCCCAGATTTCGCGCCCTTTCATATAGGGCCGGCCGTAAGTGATTGTCACCCGGTCGCCATTGACCACCGCGCTGGTGGTTTCGTGGGGGCTGTTGCCGCCGGTGGAATTTACCTTTTGGGCCATCAGCGGTAGCGCGCCGATGAGCATGGTTGTAATAAGAGCGTATTTGAGTTTGTTCATAATATCTCGTGGTTCTCTGGACTGGACGCTGCCAGATGGCCAGAGGTAACCGGAATTGTTACATCGCCTCGAGCGCTTATTTGAGGCTCGAAATGAGATCCTCGTTCAATTTCAAATAGCCGCTCGCGCCCTCGGATTTGCGGGCCAATTCCGAGGAACGGTTCGCCGCGGCAATCGCGCCTTCTTTGTCGCCCAATTTGGCAAGGATTCTCGCCTTCAAATTCATCGTGTAATAGGTCTCGTTCGATTTGGTGGCGGCTTCGATCCAGGTCTTCGCCTTCTGCAGGTCCAGGTTATGATCGTAATAAAATATGGCGGCCTGGTAATACGGCTTGTTGCCACCTTCCGCGGCCATTGCCGCTTCTATTTTTGGCTGGAGCTCGCCCACCAAATCCAAAGTGAGACGAATCGGCACCGCGGTATGTTCCCAGATTAAATCAATGCGGGCGGAATCATCGCGGATAGCATTGACCATGATGGAAAACGTCTCGATGTTTTCGCTGATGTTGACCGAAGGCGCCGTGATGCGCGCCACTTCATTGCTGGCGTCGTAGGCGAGCGCGCTGCCGGTGAGGTTTTTATTGAGGATGATGGTCCAGTTCTGCTCGCCTGGAATGGTGAACAAGGCATATTTGCCGGCGGGAATTTCGGTGTCGTTCAATTTAACAGCCGTGCTGAAGGAAATGGTCGTGCGGGCATTCGCGCCCGCGCGCCAGACTTCGCCGAAAGGCACGAGGCCGCCAAAAACCGTCCGACCACGGGCGCTGGGGCGCGAATAAACAACTTCAATGTCCGTCAGGCCCACGCGTTGCTTCAACGTGCTCGTGGGACTCTGCGAAGGAAATTCCAGACGCGGAGTTTGCGCAGTCGCGAGATTTGAGAACAGGAGGCCCGACCCGATGACGGCAGAAAACAGGAGAATTCGTGTGTTCATAGGTTTTGCGAGCTTAAGAGAACCACAGCGGAGGGAAAGAGGAAAATAGACCTGGAGCTACGCAGGACGCAGCCCCATGATTTTAGACGAAAAAAATCCAGCTACGTTCAATCCCGAATGAACCCGACAATTCTCTTCACCGCAGGCTGTTGATCCACTCCGCGGTCAACTGCACGGCGTTCGTGTCTATTTGGTCGTGGCCAAGCGTTGGCATCTTGACCAGCACGTTCGTCGTGTTCATCCGTTGCCACAGCACCGAGCGAATAACGTCATGCGGCGTAATGATGTGCGCGTTGTCAAAACCCAAATTCCCGCGTGCGGCGGGAGCATTGATGAGATTTTGTTTGGCCAACGGCGTTTCGTAGCGCGCATCCGTCGTCACGCCCGACCCGCCCGGGCGATGGCAGGTCGCGCAATTCACATCCAGGTACGAACGGAACCGCTCTTCCAGCGAAGCGCTCGTATCGTTCAGAGCGGAGAGGCGCGGATAGCTCGCAATGTCCGCTTCATTGAGGGCCGGGTTCAAAACGCCGAGGCGATTCAAGGTCCGCAATTGGTTATCGGTTTGCGAGGCGTACGAAAAATTTCCGTTCAACTGGCGCGTGTTTAATCCCAGCACGAGTCCGGTCGCGGGAGTGTGGCACAGGAAGCAATCCGATTTGCTCGGATAATACCAATTTTGCGTCCGCGTGCCGGTGGCAGTGGCAACCGAAACTGTTTCGTACTGGCCCTCCGCCAGCAAATCCGCATCGCTGTCATCCGGTCGCCATTTATATGTGACGCCATACACCGCGCCATTCGTGCCGCGCACCAGCAGGCGCGTTTCCAATCGCCGCCTGCGGTCGGGATACGCGTCATTGGTCGCCAGTTCAAATGTCTGCACAAACACGCTTCCGTCCGGGAACGTCCACGCGCCCGTCGGTGAGAAACCGATTTGCTGATCCGGCGTGTAGGGCGCGCTGTGACTTGGGATGGCGGCGTAACGCGTCTTCACCGCATAATCGGTCCACTGCGGCACATTCACCGAATACGGAATCAAGCCCACAGTTGGTGTCATGTTCGCGGTGTTGGTGAACACTCCGGTCAACGACAACAACGGCGGCATCGCACCCGCAAGGCTCGGCGGCATGTTCAGGAATGGTGAAACGGCCATTCGATTCGTCAATCCATACCGCGCGTTGTCAGACTGAATCGTGATGTTCACCGACGCGGTCGTGTGCGCAAGGCCGGCCAAATCCACCGCAATGGCTTTTACCGAATAATTTCCCGGCGCAAGTCCTGTCGCCGTCAGCGAAAGCGTGTTGCTCTGGCTGGCGGAGCCATTGCCCGCACTGCCGAAAAAAACGCCGTTCGTGTAAAAGTCCACGTGATCCAGCAGATTGAATTCGCAAGCCGCGCTGGCCGTGAACGTCAAACTCTGGCCCGTGTAAACCGCGCCATTCGTCGGCGCGAGCATCTCCACCGATGGCGGCGAATTGAGCGCGGGATACAATTGAGTTTGCGGGATAATCGCCTTCTCCATCGAATGATTCGCCCACGACAATGAAGCCTTCGCGTTGCCCTGGGTCTCATAATATTCCAACCGAATGTTGTAACGCTGCTGGCCGATCATGGTGAACGTCCCGGTCTGCTCCGATGCGCCGCGAGCCCGCCAGTTGTTGATGATCTGTTGATTGTTGATCCACAGGCGGCAGCCATCGTCGGTCATCGTGTAAAATGTGTACGTGTCGCTGACGAGCGGCTGCACCGAACCGGTCCAGCGCACGGTGAAATTGTCCGCGCTGATTTCCGGTGCGGGCGAGCCGGCGCCCCAATCGAAATTCACCACCGCGTCCGTGCGCGTCAGCGTGGGCGTTGGCGGATTCGTGAAGGTCTTTGATTGGTTCGAAAAATATTCGCCCAGCAATCCCGTTCCGTGGCCGAGCGCCGAGCTGTTCACCAGCGTGGTCGCGATCACGCCGCTGTCCACAAACCCAGCCTTGAATGCCTTGACCTTGAGAGTGGTCGTGTTGGTCAGGGGAAAAGGCACGAGGTAAAGGAGTGAATTCGTCGTCGGCTC
>DASZPR010000212.1:0-2193 GCA_035550235.1 Verrucomicrobiia bacterium
AGTCAGGCCGCATCATGCGCTTTTCCCAATCCGTTCACGGAATCAAGACCATCCTGGCCGATCACGAAAACCGGGTCTGGCTCGGCCGCCAATCGCAACTCACCAGTTGGGCCGATGAAAAACTGGTGAACTACGGCGGCCGCAATGGCTTCGACCGCCGTGATGTGCGCGCGCTGGCTGAAGACCAACATGGAAATATCTGGATCGGCACCGGAAACGGCGTCCTTTATCAATTCGCCAACGAACAATTCACCGCTTTCAAGCCCGACGATGCACTGGAGACTCAAGCGATTTGGTCACTGTTGCCGGACGCTGACGGGACTTTGTGGGTCGGAACATTTCGCGGCGGACTGCTCCGATTCAAGGATGGCAAATTCACGCGCTACACAACCAAAAACGGTCTGCCCAGCGATGTCATTTGCCAGATTCTCGACGACGGCCAGGGCAAATTATGGATTGGTTCGCACAAGGGAATATTTTGTATTTCGAAAAGCATCTTCGCGGCTTTTGATCGCGGGGAAATTGGTTCCATCCCGTGCAACGCCTATAGTTTAAACGACGGGCTTCCCACGCTCGAATGCACCGGCAACTACCAGCCGTCCGCCTGGCGAACTCACGATGGAAAACTTTGGTTTGCCACCGTGAAAGGCGCGGTCATGGTGAACCCCGCAAAAATACGCCTCAACCGAGTCGCGCCACCGGTCGCGCTGGAAGATTTTCTCGTCGATAGCAAACGCTTCGCGCTGACCAACCCGATCGAAATCCCGCCCGGCAAACATCAATTCGATTTTAACTTTACGGCCTTGAGTTTCATCGCGCCCGATAAAGTCACTTTCCGTTATCGGCTTGAACCTTTCGACAATGCGTGGGTGGAAACCGGCGCCAAACGCGCCGCGCATTACGGCCCGCTCGAACCCGGTGATTACAAATTCCAGGTGATCGCGTGCAACAATGATGGGGTTTGGAACAATATTGGAGCGAGCATCACGTTCAAGCAGCTCCCCTTTTTCTGGCAGACCTGGTGGTTTGACTTTCTGGTCATTTCCGCCGCCGTCATCGCCATCGCCGCCGCCGCTCGCTACGTGGCAACTCGCAAACTGCATCAACGATTGGAAAAATTAAATCAGCAGCGCGCGATTGAAAGAGAGCGCGAACGCATCGGGCGCGATCTCCACGACGATCTCGGCGCGGGCCTCACACAAATTATGCTGCAAAGCTCCCTCGCCCGCCGTGAATCGCCGGATCGCATGCAGGCCGACCTCGCCCAAATTTCGGAGAACGCGAGCGACCTGGTTCGCGCGATGGACGAAATCCTGTGGGCCATCAATCCCGAGAACGACACGCTGGATGGCCTCGTAACTTACCTCACTCAGTATGTGCAGGAGTTTTTAACCACCGCAAAACTGCGCTGTCGATTGGATTTGCCGCCGGAAACGCCGGCGGTCGTCGTCCCCGCCGAACTGCGTCACAATTTGTTCCTCGCCATCAAAGAGGTTCTGAACAACATCGCAAAACATTCCCATGCGACCGAAGTTCTATTTCAATTGAAACTCGACCCGCATGTTTTCACATTGGTCATTCAGGACGACGGAACCGGTTTCGTGCCCGGAACCGCCGGAGCGCCAAATCCATTGCGCATCTCCTCGGGTCACGGACTGGCAAACCTTGAGCGGCGGCTCGAACAACTTGGTGGAAAATGCACCATCACGAGTCAGCCGGGCAAAGGCACACAGGTCGAATTAACCGTTCCTATGGACAATCAACGCCGGCACGAGATTAAATAGCACTGATTATGGAAGAGAAGACGAGTAGCATCACCGTTTCCGTGGTTGAAGATGACGTCAAACTTCGCAGCAGCATCGCGCGTCTGATTGATTCCACCCCGGGCTTCACCTGCGTCAGCACGCATCCCACCGCGGAAAACGCTTTGAAAGAATTGCCGATTTCAAAACCTCAGGTCGTTTTGATGGACATCAATCTCCCGGGAATGAATGGTGTCGAATGCGCGCGCCAGCTCAAAATCTCGATGCCCAACGCCGAGATTCTCATGCTCACCATTTACGAAAATACCAATATCATTTTCAGCGCGCTCTCAGCCGGCGCGAGCGGTTACTTGCTGAAACGCAGCGCGCCGGAAAAAATCATTGAAGCCATCCGCGATGTTCGCTCGGGCGGTTCTCCGATGACGGGACA
>DASZPR010000213.1:0-4023 GCA_035550235.1 Verrucomicrobiia bacterium
GTGAACCCGGCGGCTTCCAGCGTGGGCAGCACGCCCATTTCCTCGAAGATCTCCTGGTTGTAAGGGAGCAGGGATTCGCCGATGTGACAGCGAGGGAAATGCTCTTTTTCCAGGACCAGCACGCGCTTGCCGGCGCGAGCCAGAAAAGTGGCGGCGGCGCTTCCGCCGGGACCGCCCCCAATAATCAACGTGTCATACACATCTCGGGACATGCCTCCAATGAAACGCAAAATCGCGCTTCGAGCAAGTTTCGAAGCGCGATTGAAAGGTAAAGACCCGTGGGGCCGAATTTAGTTGGACCGAATGAAATCGTCCGCATCTATGACAGTGCTGTCATCAAATCGGCGATTCGGGCCGGCGGAGCGGATGAGCACGCCAGTGTCTGAAAAATAGATTCGCAGCGGGGTGCCCCAAGGATCCACGATTTCGCCTTTTTCATTCACGTTGTTCTTGCGGGCGCTGCCCACGATGATAATCACGTTTTTGCTGTTGGCGCCTTGGAGGGCTTTGGACACTTCGATATTGCCGCCGGTGGGATAGGAACCAACGCGTTCCTTATATTTTTGCAGCGCGGTGAAGAGGTCCTCAACGTCAGCGTTGAATTGCGCGGTTCTCGCATTGACGCGCAAAGTGTTCCATGCCCGGCCGGCCCAGAGGATGCCGACCGCAATCGTCACGATGCCGACCGCTATGAAAATCTTTCTCATGGCGCCAAATAAGCAGGTCAGGTACCAAAAAGTGGCTATTGGCTATCAGCCTCGGAGGTTGGAGCTTTGATGGAAATGCTCTGAGGCACTGTCTTAAGACTGTGCAGTCACCACCGGCATGTTGGCCGGGGCGGCGGAACTGGCGCGGACAATAAGCTCGGCGGGCAACCGCCTTGTATCGGCGCGCTGGCTGCGAAGCATTTGGGCCATCATTTCGACCGCGGCCAGGCCGAGGCGGAATTTTGGCTGGCGGACGGTCGTCATCGGCACGCGGAAATATTCGCTCGTCATGCTGTTGCCGAAACCGACCAATGAAATGTCCTGCGGGATGCGAACCCCCTGGTCCAGCATCGTGTTGGCAAAGCCGATGGCGACGAGGTCGTTCACAGCTTGAACCGCGGTGGCTTTGCAGGCTTCGTCGAGCATTTGCGAGGCGGCTTTCACACCATCTTCCGTGGTGCTGCCGGCCTGAAAAACGAGGCTGTCGTCAACGTCCATTCCGGCTTCGCGCAAAGCACGGCGATAGCCTTCAAAACGCGCCTGCGCCCAGGGCGCGGCTACGGGGCCGGCCAGAAACGCAATGCGTTTATGGCCCAGTTTCAAAAGATGTTGCGCTGCCGCGAAACTAGCGAGCAAATCATCCACCTGCACGCTGGGAAACTGGTTGCAAAATGGCGCCGAGGGACCGAGCAATACGACGCGCGATTGCTGGGCAGCCAATTCCTTGTAAATGCGCGCTTCGGGTTCCATGCGGTAAACAGGTGCAATAAAAATTCCGTCCACCCGCCGCGCCAGCATGCGCCGGATGCAATATTCCTCGCGCTCAAGGGTATTGAGCGTGTGCATCAACAGCAGGTCGTAGCCGAGATCGTGCACGCGTTCTTCGATGGCCAGCGTCATGCGCGCGACGTTCGGGTCGGTGGTTGAAGGAATCAGGAGGCCCAGGAGTTTCGTGGTGCGCGTGCGGAGCCCCTGGGCGGACGAGTCCGGCACGTAGCCCATCTGTTGCGCCAGGGTTTTAATGCGGCCCTTGGTCGCTTCGGAAACATCCGGTTCGTCGCGCAAGGCTTTGGATACCGTCATTACCGATACGCCCGCCCGGACAGCTATGTCTTTTAATCGGACCATGTGTTCGTTAGTTGGAAATTTATCAACCAAACTGCCCTAAATGAGCAATTGGGCTGCCAATTGTTCCCGATATAACCTCCTGCAAAAGCGGACTTTCGCGATTGCGTTGTATTAAACCGAGACTCATCCAACGTGGTGACAACCTACTACGTAAGAGACTTCAATCACAAATTTGCTCCCCGCCAGTGTAATTTAACCCGGAGAGTTTTAAAGAACGAGGTGCCCTCAAGGTGCATGAGTCGCACCGTGCGCTTGCTGCGGCGCACCCGGATTTCATCGCCGGCGCACAATTCCGTCACCAACTCGCCGTCCGCACTTAGGACAGTGGCGGGTTTGGGGGTGACCACTTTGACTGAGATTTCCGACGTCAACGGCAGCACGAGTGAGCGGTTGGACAGCGTGTGTGCACAAATGGGCGTCAATTGAAAGACATCCGCGGTGGGATAAACAACCGCGCCGCCGGCGGCGAGCGAGTAGGCGGTGGAGCCCGTGGGCGAGCTGATGATCAAACCATCGCAGCGATACTGCGAAAGCGGATCGCCATCCACGCTGACGTGCAGTTCGATCAGGCGCGAGGCAATGCCGCGGTTGATGACGAAATCATTGAGCGCCGTCTGGCGAATTGGTTTTCCATCGCAGCGAATGTCCGCCTCGATCAGCGAGCGAGGTTCAAATTTAAAATTGCCGTTCCAGACCTGTCGCAGCGCGTCGGGCAAACCGGACGAGGGCACCGCGGTGAGAAAACCGAGCCCGCCAATGTTGATGCCGAGGATGGGCGTCTGCGAACCGGCGATTTCCCGCGCGACCCGGAGCATGGTGCCATCGCCGCCGAAGACGAGCAGCATGTCGACCGCCTCGGCCAATTCGGCTGGATCGGCGCAAACGGTTCCATGCAGCTTCGCGAGTTGGGCGGTGTTGGCGTCGCTGAACACAGCGCGGCCGGCGCTGCGGAGCAGGCGCGCGGCTTTGGTCAAGGCGCTGGCGGAGGAAACCTTTTCGGAATTTCCGATCAGCCCGACGCGTTTAATTTTGTCAGCCAGCTTTTTCAATCCACACCAAAAATTCTTTGTTTCCCGCGGGCCCGAGCAGCGGTGATTCCGTCACGCCGCGCCAGCGTAGTTGCGCCTCGGTCCCGACAAATTCCTCAAGTTCACGCAACACGCGCTCGTGAATCGCCGGATCGGTAATCACCCCTTCGCCCTTATCGACCTCAGCTTTGCCCGCCTCGAACTGCGGTTTAATGAGTGCCACGATGTTACCCAACGGCCGCAACAAAGCAACGGCGGGCGGAAGAATTTTGTGCAGCGAAATAAAGGAGCAATCGATGACGACCAGGTCGGCGGGGGCAGTCGAGGGTCGAGGGTCGAGGGTCGAGGGCTGACCAGTAGACGTTCTCTCGACTCTCGACTCTCGGCTTTCGACTCTGAAGTTTTCGGGTTTGAGATTTCGCGCGTTGGTTTTTTCCATGACGACGACGCGCTTGTCGCGGCGGAGCTTCCAGGCGAGCTGGCCGTGGCCGACATCCACGGCAAACACCTTTGCTGCGCCGCGTTGCAGCAGGCAATCCGTGAAGCCGCCGGTGGAGGCGCCGAGATCGATGGCGGTCAGGCCGGTCACATCGAGTTTGAAATGTTCCAACGCATGTTCAAGCTTGTGGCCGCCGCGACTGACGAATTTTTCGGGTTCGGTCAGCGCCAGTTCATCGTCGGGTTTGATGGAATCGCTGGGCTTGCGGGCGAGTTGGCCGTTGATTTTCACCGTTCCAGCCATGATGGCGCGCTTGGCCTTCTCGCGGCTGTCGCACAACCCGCGCTCCACCAATGCCTGGTCCAATCGAATCATGACATCACAATAGGTTTAGGGTTGAGGTCGAGGCAAGACTTCCGAACGGGGAACGCGGAATGCGGAATGCGGAATGCGGAAAGGGGGAACGCCGAACACCGAACGCCGAACGCTGAACGTCGAAGGGTGGAGGAGTAGACGCCCCGTTGATTTGGTTTGATTGCGTTCATTCGGGAGAAGGACAAAAGGGACGTGGAAGACGCAGGGACCAACAACGGCGGCTATACCCCCTGCACGATTTGGCACGATCGGGCACGACCGGGGTTGAGTGACAACGATTTATGTGAGCACGACCGGGCACAACGGTGTGCACGACTCTTGAACGCGGAAGGCGAAACTCGGAACG
>DASZPR010000214.1:0-5872 GCA_035550235.1 Verrucomicrobiia bacterium
GGGGGAAGACGTCGAATATCGAACGCCGAACATTGAACATCGAAAGAGACAGAGGCAAATTTATTTGAAGGATTTTAATTATGGAAATTAAACGTGTGGGAACGACGGCGTCGGGCAAGGGTCCGGCGGATTGGTTTACGGGCACGGTGCGGATTGATCCGCTGATGCAGGCGGCGGCGCCGGCGCGGGTGGTGGCGGCGTGTGTGACGTTCGAGCCGGGGGCGCGGACGGCGTGGCATACGCATCCGCTGGGGCAGACGTTGATCGTGACGGCGGGTTGCGGGCGGGCGCAGCGTGAGGGCGGGCCGATCGAGGAGATTCGGCCGGGCGATGTGGTGTGGTTCGCGCCGGGTGAGAAGCATTGGCATGGCGCGGGGCCAACGACGGCGATGTCGCACATCGCGATTCAGGAGCAGCTTGATGGCAAGGCGGTGGATTGGATGGAGAAGGTGAGTGAGGAGCAGTATGGGAAGAGTTGAGAGGAAGGCAGAAGGTAGAATGAAGAAGGCAGAAAGGGGAAACGTCGAACATCGAACGCTGAACTCTGAACATCGAAGGTGGAATGAAAATTTTCGCGCCGGGTCGGAGACCGGCGCTCCAACAAATTTGGAGAGCCCGGGTTTTAAATTAGCAGGCGAATGGCGGCGATGATGGTGAAGGCGAGCACCATGATTTCGAAGGCGGTTTGATTCATGCGTTTGAGGATCACCGGCCCCACCAGCGCGCCGGGGATCATGGCCGGGAGGAGGATGGCGTCCAGGCGGAGGGAGTCAGCGGTGATCAAGCCGAGGTGCGCGCTGAAGGGGACTTTGAAGAGGTTGACGAAGAGAAAAAACCAGGCGCCGGTGCCGACGAGTGCGAGTTTGGGCAGGCCGATGGCGAGGAGGTAGAGGACCATGAGCGGGCCGGCGGCGTTGGCGGTCATGGTGGCGAAGCCGGCGGCGATGCCGGTGAGGGCGACGAACCACCAGGCGTGCGGGAGGCGCGTGGTGAGGTCGGCGGTTTGGCGTTGGCGCCAGAGTTGGAGTGCGACCATGACGAGGAGGATGATGCCGATGGTTGTTTGGGCGTCGGTGTTGTTGAACTTGCCGAGGGCGAAACAGCCGAGGACGATTCCGACGATGACCCAGGGAAATAATTTCCAGAGGTGCGACCATTCGGCGTGTTTGCGGAAGAAGGCGACGCCAAAAAAATCGGCGCACACGAGCAGTGGCAGGAGGGCACCGGTGGAATAACGGGCGGGCAGGACGTTGGCAAAAAAGGCGACGCCGAGGACGCCGAGCCCGGCAAAGCCGGTCTTGGACATGCCGACAAGAAACGCGCCGGCGGCGAGGAGGGTCCATTGCCAGGGATCAAGATGCACGGGCGGTGATGATGCCGATATCGGAGGGCGAGGTGAAAGCTCCAAATTTTCAAGCGTCTCCGCTTTTGGCTTGGCGCGACGAGCAGGCTCCAGGGAAACATCAAACTCCACGCGCCAAAGATGGTAACAATCGTTTTGCGCTCGGCGTCTTTAGAGGTATGCAAAGGCATTGGCGTTGGGTGAGTTTGCTGCTGGTGTTTGTGAGTTCGTTGGTGCGCGGCGCCGAGACGAATGGATTGTTGCGGATGGATTTTATGGTGGATGGCGTGGCGCGGAGGGCGTTGGTGTATGTGCCGACGAACCCGGCGATTGTGAGGATGCCGGTGGTGTTTGTTTTTCATGGGCACGGAGGTTCGGCGGAAAACGCGGTGAAAAGTTTCGGCATCAACCGGGAATGGCCAGAGGCGATTTCGGTTTATATGCAGGGATTGCCGACTCCGGGCCAGCTTACCGATCCGGAGGGGTATCGGGCCGGCTGGCAGGCGACGCTGGCCGATCAGGGTGGCCGCGACTTGAAATTTTTTGACGCCGTGCTCGCGCGATTGAAAGAGGATTACCACGTGGATAAGCAAAGGATTTATTGCACGGGGCATTCCAACGGAGGGGGGTTCACGTATCTGCTGTGGCTGGCGCGGCCGGATGTTTTTGCGGCGGTGGCGCCGTCGGCGGCGGCGGCAAAGTATGCGCATCAATTGGTGGCGAAGCCCGCGATGATCATCGGGGGAGAGGACGATCCGCTGGTGAAATTCGCGTGGCAAAAACTCACGATGCAGGTGGTTCGGACGGTGGATGGTTGCTCAGCGGCCGGCAAACCATGGGGCGAGCAGTGCACGATTTATCCGTCCGCCGGCGGCACGCCGGTGGTGACGTTCACGTATCCGGGGGGACATCAGTTTAATCCGGCGGCACCGGCGTTAATGGTGAAGTTTTTCAAGGAGCATCCGAGCGAGGCGGGGAAGTGAAGCGGGGGCATGGTGAGGATTAATCATGTGTGATGCAATATCGGGACGGCGGTGGGGATTACTCCGTGCGGGAAAGGAAAAATCATTGTGTCGACGCTGGATATTGCGGGGCCGTTGAATGCGAATGATACGAGCGGAGGTGGCGCGGAAGTTGTTGTGCAACTTCATTGATTACGCGGACAAAAAATAGATTCGTGCGGAAATCATTCTCATAAAAGTGTCGGCCTTACAGGCCTCGAACGATCGGGATGTATAGTAACCTGGACCTGCGCTCGCGTTGCTCGCTTTAGCCCAGGCTTAACATTGCGGGCTTTCAGCCCTAAAATTATGAAAAGACCTTGTCTGGCGGCCCATCATGGGAACAAATGGACACGAGTTAGCTCTGAACAATATGAATGCGATCAAAGGATATTTTCTAATCACGCCAAATGATTTGCATTGGCGGCCGTCGAACCTGATGAAAATTCCGAACGCGGATTATCTGGAGCGGACGGGGAGCGAAAATCTGGGCGCGCGGTTGTGGCGGTTGCCGCCGAGGAGCGCCAACACGCTGCACAAACATATCCGCGCGGAGGAGTTTTATTTTGTGCTGGAGGGCACGGGGCGGATGCGGGTGGGCGAGGAGACGTTGACGGTGCCGAAGTACGGCGGCGTGCTGGTGGGGCCGGACCAGTTGCGACAGGTATTCAATGATACCGATGCCGAGGTGCTGTGGTTGATTATTGGCGGGCCGGAGGAGTTGGAATTTTTGCAGGGCTCGAAATCCAAGATGGATTTGTCGCTGATTTATCCGACGGATCCGACGCAGTTGCCGAAGGAGTTGGCGGGCGTGCAATGGCCGACCAAAGGTTAAACTGTTAAACCGCGAAATATGCTAAATACGCGAAAGAAATCTGATGATTCGTTCCGAATAATGCCTTGGCTATGAAAAATACGGTTTATCTCATTTTGTTTCGTGGGGTGGGCGGGAAAACGCAATTGCCGGTGAAGACGCTGCGCGAAAAGCTCGCCGCGGCAGGGTTTGAAAATGTGGCGACTTATATTAATAGCGGCAATGCCATTGTGCGCAGCGGTATGAATCGGAAAAAGGTGGTGGCGACGATTGCGGAGGTTTGTCGCAAGGAATTTGGTTTCGAGAAGGCGATTTTTGCGCCGACGTTGGAGGAGTGGGAGGAAGTGATCGCGCGGAATCCTTTTGGCAAGGCGGCGTCGAACGCGCCGACGACGGTGCACGCCGCGTTGCTCGAGAGTGCGCCGAAGCCGGAGAATGTGGAGCGCATCCGCGGGTGCGCGGTGAAGGGGGAGGATATTAAGATTGTTGGGGGCGTCGCCTATCTGCACACGCCGCATGGTTTCGGGAGGTGCAAGATGGCGGAGAAATTTGACGTGTGGATTGGTGTGACGAATACGGCGCGGAATTGGAACACGGTGCTGAAGCTGGCGGAGATGGGGAGAGTGGCGCGGGGGTGATTCAAGGAATTCACGCCATTTAATTTGAGGCGATAGCCCCTCACCCCGGCCCTCTCCCCGCTTGGGCGGGGAGAGGGAGATGAAGTTTCGAGCGCTAGTGTATTACGGTGAGTGTCACGGCTGGTCGGGGATTTCGGCTTCGACGAGTTTGCCGAGGAGGATCAGGGATTCCTGCCAGCCCAGGTAACAGGCTTCGGCGGGAATCATCGAGGGAATTCCTTCCTGGGTGATGCTTAAATCCGTGCCGCAGAAAACCGGTTTCAGGAGGATGGTAGTTTGCATTTCGCCCGGCAGGTTGGCGTCGTCGAATTTATTGCTGTAGCGGATGCGTTCGTGCGGTTTGAGTTCCAGATAGGTGCCGCCGAAGGAGTGGCTTTTGCCGGTGCCGAAATTGGTGAAAGACATTTTGTAGCCGCCGCCGACTTTGGCGTCCAGATGGTGGACCTTGCCGGTGAATCCGTTGGGGGGAAGCCATTTGGCCATGGCGTCGGCATCGAGAAACGCGCGGTAGAGCCGATCCGCGGGGGCGCGGAGCACGCGGTGGAGTCGAACGGTATTGGTATTGTTGGTTGTCATAATTTTAATTGGTTTTCATTATTACAACGAATGGGGGCGTCGCCTCTGGACAATTGTCGGTAAATTTTTTTCGGACGTTCACTTGCATGCTTGATTGACTGATGCTCCATTTAGAGCCATGGCGCAACCTTATCCAACTATCATCCCGGGGCTTCGCAGCCCGTTTGAACAGGTCAAAGGCATTGTTTATTTTGGGCGAATGCTGGACAAGATCCGGCTGTTTGAGTCCGGAAAGTTGCCGGAGGGCTGGCATGCGGCGCGCGGCGCGGAGATGAAGGGGAGTTTTGACGCGCGTTGTTGCCGGTTTTTGAACGTCGATTATAAGGCGATTGAAAAGGAAACGCTGAAGGGCGGCACGGATGAGGAGGTGCTGGCGTGGGCGTTCAAGAATGGCCGGCAGCCGAGCGAGGAGGAGATTGAAATTTGGAATGCGTTCATGTCGAAACGCGGCTGGCGCGATGCGGGCACGCAACGGTTGCACGAGCGTTTGGCGGAGATCGGCCTGCCGCCGGGCACGGTGGAGACGATGTTTGAATTCATCGATTTGGACGAGGGGCGGGGCAAGCGGTGAGGATTCAATCGCCGTCAGTGTGATTATTGCTGGGCCTGTGGACGGAGTCATCGGCGTTAGGGTGCCGATATTCCATGAATCCAAACCAAACACTTTGGGAAAAGGGCGACTTCACCCGCGTCGCGGACAGCATGCGTGAAAGTGGCGAGGCGCTGGTCGCGAAACTGGGCATCACGAAGGGAATGAAGATTTTGGATCTCGGATGCGGCGACGGCACGACGGCGTTGCCTGAGGCGCGGTTTTGGGTGCGGAGGTGTTGGGCGTGGATATCGCGAGGACCTGGTGGAGGCGGGAAACAGGCGTGCGCGAGCGGAGGGGTTGGCGAATTGTTCCAGGAGGGTGATGCGACGAATTTGAGCAGGTTGAAAGCTCAAAGTTTTGATCTCGTCGTGAGTATCTTTGGCGCGATGTTCGCGTGAACATTTTTCAGCCTACCCATTCGGGACTCGATTGGGGTAGAGACGACTCCCGGCGTTGAAACGCCGGGCATTTCCGGAAGTCTCTTCGGGACGGAAAGTTTTTGGATTCCTCACCTTGCTCAAAACTGAGAGGCATCTCGTATATCGATCACGTGCCGACCTGCGCATCGAAGACGCCGGTGAGGACGCGGTCGCCGGTTTTGAATTGCACCCAGATGCGGTAATTGCCGGGGGCGGGAAACTGGTAGGGCAACGATACGGTGGTGTCCATGTTGCCCATGTTCATGTGATGCATGCTGTGGTTCATGCCGGGCATGTTCGACATGTCGGACATGCCGGCACCATTTTGCGGCGCGAGTTTGTCGGCGAAAAACATTTGCGCGGCCATGGAGAAATTTCCAGAGGGATGCAGGTGGGCGAAAACGGAATTGTCGTCGCGCAGGACGGCGGCGTGGCTGAGCATGCCCATGTAGGGTTCGAGTGCGAGTGGCGCGCCGTTGGTATCAATGAC
>DASZPR010000215.1:0-3482 GCA_035550235.1 Verrucomicrobiia bacterium
TGAGCTCGGCGAGCTGCTTTTGATTGCGGCGAACGCGCTCCGTGAGACTCGCGACCACCATGGAAACTCCCGTGAAGAGACTCAGGCGTTCAAAGCCGTGGACGCCGACCGCCAGGGAAAGATAGGGATGATCATAAAAGATGAGGTTCAAACCGATGGTCAATCCAATCGCAAACAACCCCGGGCCAAGTCCACCCAGCCAGGTGCTGACGAGGGCAGCGGCGACGTAAAGCCCCCCCGAGCTTTCGCTGAATCTCTCTTCAAGGAGAATATCCACCATCCATGCGAGCATGACGGCTAAAACCGCGACGGCATACTTTCGAATCTGCGAAGACATTTTTACCAGCTTTCACACTTTGACACAGTTTTGAAGTTTGTGTTTAAATAATATCGATTATCTTTTGGACGTGACGACGCCCGTTTCACCCTTCGCAGAACTTCCCGCGCTTAACCAAGTCACCGTTCCCGACCTTTGGCAGCAGCAGGCAGTAAGTGCCCTGCGTGAGGGTAAAGACGTCGTGGTGCATGCGCCGACGGGTGCGGGCAAAACGCTGATTTTTGAATTGTGGTCGAACCAGGGGAAAAATCGCGGGCAGGCTATTTACACGGTGCCGACGCGGGCGTTGGCGAATGATAAACTGGCGGAATGGCGCGCGCGGGGCTGGGATGTGGGTATTGCGACGGGTGATTTGGCGGAAAACCTCAATGCGCCCGTGCTCGTGGCGACGCTGGAGACGCAAAAGAACCGGTTGATCCAGGGCGACGGCCCTGCCCTGCTGGTCGTGGATGAGTATCAGATGATTCGCGATCCAGATCGCGGATTAAATTACGAGCTGGCGATCGCGCTGGCGCCGGCGCACACGCAATTGCTGTTGCTCAGCGGCAGTGTGGCGAATCCGCAGGATGTGGTGAAATGGCTGACGCGGCTGGGACGGAATGCGGAGTTAATTCGCTATGATCATCGACCGGTGCCGTTGGAGGAGGTTCACGCGAACAATTTGAATTTTCATGTACCGAGCGAGATTCGCGGCTATTGGCCCAGGCTGATTGCGAAATCGCTCGCGGATGATTTGGGACCGGTGCTGGTATTTGCGCCACGCCGGCAGGCGGCGGAGTCGATGGCGGCGGAACTTTCGCGCGTGTTGCCGACACCGAATCCGTTGCAGTTGACGACGGAGCAAAAACAAATCGTGGGCGAACATCTCGCGCGATTGCTCAAAGCGCGCGTGGCGTATCATCACAGCGGCTTGAGCTATGCGGTGCGCGCGGGGGTAATTGAGCCACTGGCGAAGGCGGGGCAATTGCGCGTGGTGGTGGCGACGATGGGGCTCGCGGCGGGAATCAATTTCTCACTGCGCAGCGTGGCGCTCGCGGGGGAATCATATCGGCGCGATGCGGTGGAAGAACCGCTGCGGTCGGATGAAATTTTGCAGATGTTCGGCCGTGCGGGGCGGCGTGGGTTGGATGAGACGGGTTTTGTGCTCATCACAGCGAATGAATTGCGACTGCTTGATGCGCGCGCGTGCCATTTGTCGCGGAGCGGCGCGGTGGATTGGAGCGCGTTGCTGAACCTGATGGCGGTCGCGGCGCAGCACGGACGGGATCCTTTCAGCGAGGCGGTGCATGTGCAGGAGAGGTTGTTCACCGTGAAGCCGATTTTTCTCGGTGTCGAGGAATCGTTGAAGCATCCGGTAGTGCCATGCAATTTGCACACGGATGCGGAGCGCGCGCGGCATGTGCGCAGGCTTGTGCGGGAGATGCTCAATAGCCGCGGTGAATGGGAAATGATAGTGTCTCCGGTCGAAAAGCCGTTGCGGGAAATTAACGTAGGACAGGCTTCCAGCCTTTCTCCATCTTCTTCCGAACTAAATACAAATAGGGAGACAGGCAAGATGCCTGTCCTACGGTCCATTCTCACCGAACCGAGTGCGTTGGAGAAGGTCGGGCATGGCTCATTGGTGGTGTTGAAAGAAGAGAATGGGTTGAAATTTTACGGGCGCGCGGTGGCGGTGGCGGAACGGTTGAACGATGAGCGCGTGCTGATTGCGAAATGGATTCGACGCATGACGAATTGGAACGGGCGGCAGGCACCGTTTGCGGTGTGGCAGGAAAAGATTGCACCGCTGGTGGAGCAAAATTTCGCGAAGCAAAAAACGCCGGTGATTCGTTTTGAAGTGCAGGAGCATAAAATCCTCGCGCACGTAAGCCTCAGCGATTTGACAATGCGCGTGCCGGTGGACAAATACGGCGTGGCATTGTGGCGACCGGTTGAACGTGAGGTGTTGCCGTATGACTGCGCGCAGTGCGCGCTCGTGCCAGTGTGCAAACAATTGTCGACGTCGACGGGAACAGCGTTGTTGTGGCGCCGATTGAACCTGGTGGATGGCTCGGGAGTCCCGACGCGGCGCGGGCGCATCGTGAGTTTCTTTTCGCACGGCGATGGGCTGGCGATTGCGGCGGGATTGGAGGACGAACGTTACCCGCTGGAGGAATTTATTTACGATCTGGCGAACCTGGACGCCGGTTTTCGTTTTTGTGGCGACGAAAATCGTTATGCCGGACGACTGGCGATTGCGTGCAATCAAAGATTCGGACTGCAATCAATTCCAGGTTATTTGGAAAACGGGTTGCCCCCAAAATATGGCGCGGGTGCTGAGCAGATTGTGCAATCGGTGCACAAGAATCCGTTGAACAAGCAAGGATGGATTACGGACCTCGTGGGCGTGGGTGATATTGATCGCGTGATTATCGAGTGGCGGAGTTTGATGCGGCAGATTGCGCATGCGCCGGATTTGGATTGGCAGCGCTGGCGCGATTTGCAGGCGCTGGCAAAAACGATGTTGAACGAAACGGAGTCCCCTACCCTTACCGAGTTGCCGCCGCTGGCGTATAACCAAACGCGGCGCGTGGATCATCGGTTGATTTTAAGGCGGCATTGAAAGGTTATGAAAATACTCGACGCGATTTTAATTTTCGCACCGTTTGTTTTGTTTGCTGCCGCGTTGACAATGTGGCGTCGTGCTGATGCGTGGGAAGGCATGACTTTCGGCCGGCGGCTTTTTCTCGGCATCAGCTTTTCCTGGAAATGGTGGTTGGCCTACAGCGTTGCAATCCTTTTCTTCGACGCTGCGTTGCGTTACGACCGTAGTGTCCCCGGCGATGTTCTTGTAGTTGTGATTGCCGTCATCATGGCAGTGGTTTTTTCCAATCTTCGCCCGAAAGAGTCCCGCAGATCGCAACGAAATAAAAAAGAGTAACTGCCTGCGCCGGGATTCTCATCGTATTTTTTTTGGCGGTGAGATGCGCACCGCGTAATCGCTCCCTTTCAACGCAGAATCCAGTCATCCGCGCCGAAAAATTTAGAGCCTCACGTCCGGCTGCTGTGGTAAAAAAGAAAAGGCGAACCTTTGCAGGTTCGCCTTTGAAGTTTTTATTATCGCCGATTAGTGACGATGTTCGTGACGTGGGCCGCGGTCACCACC
>DASZPR010000216.1:0-2481 GCA_035550235.1 Verrucomicrobiia bacterium
GTTGATATTCGTCAGGCTCAAATTGCCCGCGGGGCTGACGAAGAAAATACGCATGGGTGAGTTGGTCAAAACGGCCAAGGTCACCCGGTTGGCTGCGGAAGGGCCGATGATGGAAAGTTGTTTGTTGATCAACAAAGCAGATGGGCCAAATGTGCCGTCGTTGGTGGAGGAAAGAATAATGGTTTGCGGGGTGGCAAATACGGTGTTGGTAAAATCAATGGTGCCGATGGCGCTGCTATCGAGAATGGCCTGACGCAACGAACCCGGGCCGGAGTCATTTATGTTCTGAACAGTGATGTGCGTGGTGACTCCGGAGGCGGAAATCACCGTGAGACATAGCACGAGTGTTGCGGACAAGCGATAAATCTTCATAGGCCTTGATTGCGGGGATGGCCGACTTTAATCAGACCAGGCGGGGAGTCAATCTGTTTCCCGATTTTGAAGAGGTGGCAACGTGTTGCGTGCTGTGTGAGTTTCCAACGGCAACGAGCGTTTTACTTTTTCGAACGCGGACGGCGGTTGAGTTTATTTTCAAACAGCAACTGCCAGACACGGATCAGGGCTTCGCGGATGATATTGCCGGACATTTTGGAGCGTCCGTGCATGCGTTCGGTGAAGATGATCGGCACTTCCACGACCTTCATTCCTTGCCGCCAGATTTTGTGCGTCAACTCGATCTGGAAGCTGTAGCCGTTGGAGCGGACGGCATCGAGGTCGATGGCTTCGAGCGCGCGGCGGCGGAAGCATTTGTAGCCGCCGGTCGGGTCGGTGAAGGGCATGCCCGTGATGATGCCCACGTAGTTCGCCGCGGCTTTGCTGAGCATCAGGCGCTTTAACGGCCAATTAATGATGCGGATGCCGTTGATGTAACGCGAACCGAGGACAAGGTCGGCATCGTGAGCGGCTTCGAGAAACTGCGGGATGTCATCCGGGTTGTGGGAGAAATCGCTGTCCATCTCGAAGATGTATTCGTAGCCATGTTGCAAGGCCCATTTAAAGCTCGCGATGTAGGCGCGACCGAGTCCACGTTTTTCCTTCTCGTGCAGGACATGGATTTCGGGATGTTTCAAGGCCAGGTCGTCGGCGATTTTGCCGGTGCCGTCGGGGGAGTTGCCGTCGACGATGAGCAAGTCGACCGGGACGGGCAGTGATAACAGACGGCGAACGAGCCGGGGGAGGTTCTCCCGTTCGTTATACGTCGGCACCACGATAATCGTCTGGTTCATTCGCTCAAAGGCGGCAATTCATTACAGGACGGGTGAGGCGAAAACAAGCCATTCATTGATTGGGATGGACGAGGCGTGAACAGGGTTCCAGGATGGGAACATCCAACATCGAACGCTGAACATCGAATGGAATTTCCCCCTGAACCCTAAGCACCACCTCACCCCAACCCTCTCCCCCGCTTCGCGGAGAGGGTGACAAAAATCGAGCGTTTGGAAAATTGCACACTGATTTCAGTAACAACGCAGTCATAGCGCCGCTTTGACCACGCCGCCTTCGGCTCGCAAGGCGGAGCCGGTGATGGCGGAAGCCTCAGGCGAACAGACGAAGGCGACGACCGAGGCGATTTCTTCGGGCTTCAGAAAACGCTTCACCAACGACGTGGGCCGCATGTGTTTAAAAAATTCCTGCTCGAATTGCGCGGGAGTCATTTTCTTTTCGGAGGCGAGCTTGCCGATAAAATCGGTGACGCCTTCCGAGGCCGTGGGTCCAACGAGGACGCTGTTCACGGTCACGCCCGTGCCGGCGCAACTTTCGGCGATGCCGCGGGCGATGGCGATTTGCGCGGTTTTGGTCATGCCGTAGTGAACCATTTCAGCGGGGATGTGAACGGCGCTTTCGCTGGAGATGAAAATAATGCGGCCCCAGTTGCGTTTTTTCATGCCGGGCAGAAACGCGCGGCTCAGGCGGACGCCAGACATGACGTTGATTTCGAAGAAACGAAGCCAGTCGTCATCGGGAATTTCCTCGAAGGGCTTTGGTTCAAAGATACCGAGGTTGTTGACGAGGATGTCGACGTCGCGGAGGCGGCGGACGAGGGCGGCACAGCCTTTTTTGTGTCCCAAATCGCCGGGGATGCCTTCGATGGTGGCGTGGGGGACTTTCGAGTGCAACTCGTGGATGGCGAAGGCGACGCGTTTCTCGGTGCGGCCATTGATGATGACGCGCGCGCCTTCACGGGCGAGGCGTTCGGCGATGGCAAAGCCGATTCCGGCCGTTGATCCGCTGATGAAGGCGGTTTTGTTTTTAAGATTTAAATCCATAGATACTGATTAATTGGGAGCAAAGTTCACTGAGTGAGAGTGAATTGCAAATAGGGACGAGTGAGTAATTTTGCGCGGTAAGCCGACTGCAAGTCGGCGCTCCGGCGGCGCGCTCGGAGTGACGCGCCCTACCAGCGCGCGGACTATGCTGGAGCGGTTCCAGGAGCGGGAGCTTTCTTTGCATGGCGTTGAGGGAGATGGCGGCGAACCCATT
>DASZPR010000217.1:0-5970 GCA_035550235.1 Verrucomicrobiia bacterium
TGGCGTGAGTGTGAGCGTGACGATTGCGCCGGCGTCGTTTTGTTTTGTGGATGAGCGTCGGATGCGCGATCCGGTGAGGCCGACGACGGTGATTGTCAACAATACGACGATCATCAATAAGACGGTGAATATCACGAAGACCAGGGTCGTGAATAAGGTTGTGATTAACGACGGGCCGCGCGCGGACGAAGTGGAACGCGTGAGCGGAAAGAAGATTCAACGGGTGTCGATTGCGGATTTGCGCAAGCAGGAGGAAGAGCCGGTGGCGGAGAAGCATGCGAATTTGCGCGCGCGGCCCGATCACGGCCAGCAGGTGCAACCGAAACCGGAAGTGAAACAGCCGGGCAACATCCCGTTGCAGGATCAGCAAAAACAGCAACAGGCAGAACGCCAACAGCGCGAGCAGCAGCAACAACTCCAGCGCCAACAGCAGCAAAAGGAACAGCAGCAGAAGCAACAACAGTTGCGCGAACAACAGCAGAAGGAGCAACAGCAGCAACAGGTCGAGCGCCAACAGCGGCAACAACAGCAGCGCGAACAACAACAACGTCAACAGCAGCCGCAAGCTCGCCCGGCGGAAAAGCCGGCGGAACAAAAGGCGCCTGAGGCGAACAATCGCGGCGGCCAACCGAATCCGCTGCAGCAAAAGCAGCAGCAACAACAGGAGAGACAACAGCAGCAGCAGGAGCGTCAGCAGCAACGGCAACAACAAAAGCAGGAGGCTCAGCCGGCGCAGAACGCTCCGCGCGAACGCGCGGTGGCGCCGAAGCAGCAGAATGAAAATAATCCGCGGAATGCTCGCGCAGTGGATCGTCGCAATGGCCAGAACGAGGGGACAAATAATCCTGGCCAGGGGCCCAGATAATTATTGGTCCGTTGTACCAAAATATTCCGTGATTGGCCCGGCACGTTGTGCCGGGCTTTCTATTTGGAGGACGACTTGCAGTTGCCCGTTTGGGATGGAGTGATTGCAAAATAAATTTCCGGATGGAAGCGGAGGGCGCCTGCCGAAAAACGTGGGACAGGCAGCTTGCCTGCTCTAACTTTTCCACGTAATCGGGTAAAATATGGAGACAGGCAAGATGCCTGTCCTACGGTTAAGGTCGTCCCTCATTGGGCACTGCGGCGATTACTTTTGATTTCCTCCGGAAACCTATTTTGGCAAACGCTATCGGTTTTACGGTTTGGATTTTCGAACGCTCTAAAATCAGCGCTCTGTAAAAATCTTGTCACCTTCGCGTGGCGCGGTTCGTCTCAGCAGCCAGACGTTTGCGGATTAACCGATCGTTACCCCTATGAACGAACAATCCTTCTCGCGTCGCAACTGGCTGGGCATGATTTCGACCGTATCGGTCGGTGCCGGCTTGATTGCGACCTCTGCTCAGGCTGCTGAACCCACCAACGCTTCGCCGGAAAATAATCTGGGCGCGCGGGTTTATAATATTCGTGATTTTGGCGCGAAAGGTGACGGCACGACGCTCGACACCGCGGCGGTGCAGGCGGCGCTCGATGCCTGCCACAAGGACCAGGGTGGAACGGTGTTGGTGCCAGCGGGTGTGTTTGTCATCGGCACGGTGGAGATCAAGAGCAATGTGACCTTGCACATCGCGGCGGGGGGCAAATTGCTGGGCAGCCCGGATGGAAAACAATATTACGCGGCGGAGGCCGTGCCGCTCTCTGGCGATTCGACGCTTGGCGATGGCAATGTGGGCCTGATTTTTGCGGTGAAGGCGGACAATATCACAATTGAGGGGCCGGGGACGATTGACGGGAATGGGAATCAATTTCGCAGTCCGCAGCCGGGGACGCCCGCGCCATCGGGCCGGAGCGGTTCGGGGCGGCCTTATCACTTGATGTTCTATCAATGCACGAACATTCACGTGCGGGATATTTATCTGTTCGCCTGTGCGTTTCATTCGTTGCGAATTATTCAGTGCACGTACGCGAAATTTGAGGGCATCCGGATTTTCAATCACGTCATCCAGAACAACGACGGTTTTCATTTCATCAGCAGCCAGCATGTGCACATCAGCAATTGCACGGTGATTTGCCAGGATGATGCGTGCGCATTGTTCGGCAGTTGCAAATTTGTGACGGTGACGAATTGCACGTTCAGCACGCGCTGGTCGGTGTTTCGGTTCGGGGGCGGGCAGGCGGAAAATATTGTGGTGTCGAACTGCCTGATTTATGAGACGTACGGGTGCCCAATCAAAATGCAGTGCGGATCGAATTCGCGGTTTGAAAACATGTCGTTTTCGAATCTCATTATGAAGGATGTCACGGGGCCGATTTACATCGGCGCTGCGGCGGGGCGGCGGAATAATCAGCCTGCTGACGAGCCAAACATGCGTCCGCCGGGCATCGTGCGGAATATTTCTTTCAATAACATCCAGGGAAATGTGGTGGCGGAAGTGAAGCAATATCCGGATGTGCCGTTTACTTCGGGTATTCATCCCGGCGAGGAACGCTCGAGCATTGTGCTGACGGCTTCGAGCGGGGCGATTATCGAGAATATTAGTTTCAATGACGTTCATTTCACTTTTGAAGGCGGCGGCACGCCGGAAGAGGGGGCCACGCGGATTCTGCCGGAGGTCGCGGGTGAGTATTTCAGCATTGGCACGCATGCGGCTTATGCGATGTATGCGCGGAATGTGCGGGGGCTTTCGATGAGTAATGTCCGGTTTGAAGTTGGCAAGGCGGATGCGCGGCCGGCGGTGATTTTTGATCACGTGCAGGATGCTTCGGTGAACGCTCTCAGTGCGCAGGGCACGAAAGAGGCGGAATCGGCGCTGCGGTTTATTGAGTCGCGCGATGTGTTGTTGAGCGCGACGCGGTTGCTGGCGCCAGCGGCGATTTTTCTGCAGGTGGAGGGCGCGGCGAGTGAGAACATCACGATCGATGGCGGGGATGTGTCGAAGGCGGCGAAGACGCTGGCGTTTCAGAATGGCGGGGTGGAGAAGGCGGTGAAGTTGCGGGTGTGACATACGCATGAGCACAAACGAAAACGTGTCGCGTCGGAGTTGGCTGGGGCGGGTTTCCACCGCGTCTCTCGGCGCTGGATTGCTGGCGGCGGCGAGTCCACAGACCGTTGCTGCGGAAACGACTTCTTTGGTTGAGAACACGCTTGGCGTGAGGATTTACAATGTGCGCGATTTTGGCGCGAAGGGCGATGGCGCGACGCTGGATACGGCGGCGGTGCAGGCGGCGATTGATGCGTGCACGAAGGAGCAGGGCGGCACGGTGCTGGTGCCGGCGGGAATTTTTTTGATTGGGCCGATTGAGTTGAAGAGCGATGTGACGTTGCACATTGTGGCGGGCGGCAAATTGCTGGGGACGACGGACCCGAAGCAATATCATCCGGCGAACGGAATTCCGCTTGAAGGCGATCACACGATGGGTGACGGCAACGTGGGGTTGATTTATGCGGCGAACGCGGAAAATGTGACGCTCGAAGGCAAGGGAACGGTGGATGGGCAGGGGCCGCAGGTGCGGGCGGCGGGCGTGGGCGGGCGAGGACGGCCTTACGCGGCGCTGTTTTTTCGCTGCAAAAATCTCGTGATCCGCGATCTGTATTTCCTGCACAGCGCGTATCACACGGTGCGCGTCTGCAACAGTTCGCAGGTGCGCATCGAGGGCATTCGTATTTTCAGCCGGACGGTGGGCAATAACGACGGGTTGCATTTCATCAGCGCTGAGCACGTGGCAGTTTCGAATTGTACGGTGCGCTGCCAGGATGATGCGTGCGCGTTGTTCGGGAGTTGCAAATTTATCACCGTAACGAACTGCCTGTTCAGCACGCGCTGGTCGTGTTTTCGGTTTGGCGGCGGGATTGCGGAAAATATCGCGGTGTCGAACTGCATTCTTTACCAGGTGTTCGGGTGCCCGATTAAATTGCGCTGCGAACCAGGCTCGCGTTATGAGAACATGACGTTCTCGGACTTGATTTTCAAAGATGTCACGGGGCCGATTTCGCTCGGCGCGGGCACGCAGCGGCCGGTGACGAATCCGCCGGAAGGCGATGCGACGCGACCCGGCGGGATTATTCGCAATATTTCGTTCAGCAATATCAGCGGGAATGTGATTACGAAATCCGCCCGGCTGGATGATTCGGAATTCACCGGCGGCACGAATGCCGGGGAACAGCATTCGTGCATCATCCTCAATTGTGTAGAGGGCAATGTGATCGAGAATATTTCGTTCGAGAACATCCGGCTGACGTTTGGCGGCGGCGGGACGGCGGAGGATGCTGCGCGGCGGGAGTTGCCGCAGATTGCGAATGAATATTTTTCGCTCGGGCCGATGCCGGCTTACGCGCTTTACGCGCGCAATGTGCGGGGGGTGACGATCAATAACGCGCGGTTTGAGACGGTCGAGCCGGATTTGCGCCCGGCGATGGTGTTGGACCATGTGGCGGACGTGTCCATCACGGCGATGAGTGTAGCGGGGAATAAAGAGGCGGAGGCGGCGCTGCGATTTACTTCGACGACGGATGTGTTGATGACGGCGACGCGGTTACTCGCGCCAACGGCGGTTTTTTTGCAGGTCGAAGGGGCCGCGAGTGAGAACATCACGATCGATGGCGGCGATGTTTCGAAGGCGACCACGGCACTCACGCTAAAAGACGGCGCGCTTCAGGCAACGGTAAAGTTGAGAATGCAGGCCTGACGGCTGTTGGTGCGGGCATCCAAAAGGAATGGAATTATTTTCATTTGAGTCCTGATTGATTTTCATTTCCTAATCCGAGCTTGACGCTTTTTTTGGATGTGTTGTCATGGCATGAATGAAATTTAAAGTTTTTGCAGCGTTGACGGCGGTGGCGGCGGCGGTGCTTGTGGCGGGTTGTGTGAACACGGTGACCGGACAAAAAACCGCGGGTGTGCCGTTTATCAAGGACACGATCGAGGCGCGTTATGAGAAGCCGGTGGAACCGGTGTTCCAGGCGGCGCGAGCGGTGATTGCCGAGAACGGCATGCTGATTAACGAGGGCACGCTTTACGGGCAGACTAATTCATTGGGCAACGTGGCGCGCACGATCAAAGGCAAGGTTAATGAGCGCATGGTGTATGTGCGCGTGGAGGCGTTGGATCCAAAAATTACTGCCACGGCGGTGCAGACGCGGACGTCAGCGGGGGTTTCGGATATCGATCTTGCGGCGCAGATCGACAAGCAGATTGCGCTGAAGCTGGCGCGGTGAGATGGGTTGAAGTGATGCAACCCTTTCAGGGTTGTGAAATCTCTGGATTCATGTCCCAGGGTAGCTCCTGCGTCGCAACCCTGGGCTGAGTGATGGAACCCCTTTGGGGTTCTTGGCAAAAGCCGCGATGGCCAGCAGGAGTACCACCGCTTTTTCGGAATTTTTTGAGAAACAATACAGTTACTGATTTAACTGTTTAACTCCGCTCCGGCCCTTTCATCTTGAGCCCGATGTCCTGTTCGTAGGTGCCCATTTTTACGTCGGAGATTTTTTCTTTTCCTTTTAGTTCCAATTTCAGCAGGGCGATGCGATTGGCGGCGACTTCGGCGGGTGCGGTATTGGGGTAGAGATCGAGGATGCGCTGGAGGGTGGCGCGGACGGTGTCGTAGTTTTCGCCGTGGCGGATCTGGAGGTCGGCGAGGCGGTTTACGAAATACACCACGCGTTTTTGAGGCTGGTTGGGGTGCGTGATGAGTTGCTCAAATTGATCAGCCGCCATGTCCATCCGGTGATAATGGTCGGCGTAAATGATGGCGAGTTTTTCGCGGGCTTCGCCGTCGAGGGGATGATTTTGGAGATGGGCAACCAGTTCGGCGGCTTGCTTGGTGGCATCGGCATCGGGAGGGGCCTGGTAGGATTTGGGATCAATCAGGCCGATGTTCGTGAGGCCTTCGGGGACGGTGAATTTTTTTCGCTCGTGCGCGGCGAACGCGTGTTCGGAACCGGCCAGGCTGGCGATGCGTTGGGCGGCGAGCATGGCGACTTCGGAATCCGGA
>DASZPR010000218.1:0-7494 GCA_035550235.1 Verrucomicrobiia bacterium
ATCGCCGCCCGCCTCGGCGTCGTGGCCGGCAAAGACCTCGCCCAATGCTGCCGCGATTGGTATCCGCGCTGGGCACGCTGGCCGAACTGGATCTTCTGTGAAATGGCCATCGCCGCCTGCGACCTCGCCGAAGTGCTCGGCAGCGCCGTAGCCCTCAATTTAATGTTCCACATTCCTCTTCTCTGGTGCGTCATCATCACCGGCCTGGACGTCCTGCTGCTGCTGGGCCTGCAACGGTTTGGCATGCGCACCATGGAAGCGCTCGTCCTGGTGCTCGTCGCCACCATCACCGTCTGTTACGTCATCGAAATTTTTGTCCTGCCCCAAACCCGCCCGGACCTTTTGGAGATGGGCCACGCCCTCATCACCCCCAGCCTCGGCAAACCCGGGATGCTCTTTGTCGCCATCGGCATCATTGGCGCGACCGTCATGCCGCACAACCTTTACTTGCACTCTGCGCTCGTCCAAAGCCGGAATTTCCAAAAAGACGAACCCTCCATCCGCCGCGCGATTCGTTTCAATACCATCGATTCCGTCGTCGCCCTGACCATCGCCTTTTTCGTCAATGCGGCTATCATGGTGCTGGCCGCGCTGGTCTTCTACGGCAAGACCAGCGTCACGACCGCCGGCGGTGAAGTCGTGACGTTCAGTCCGGACAGCGATTGGATTCGCATCGCCTATCTCACGCTCGCGCCACTATTGGGAACGGCCGCCGGCAGCATTCTTTTTGTGGTGGCCCTGCTCGCCAGCGGCCAGAGCAGCACCATCACCGGCACGCTCGCCGGCCAGGTCGTCATGGAAGGATTCATGCATTGGCGCATGCGCCCGTGGCTGCGGAGGCTCATCACCCGGCTGCTCGCGATCATCCCCGCCATACTCGTCATCGGCATTCGCGGTGACGGCAGCGTCAACGATCTCCTCACCCTGAGCCAGGTCGTGCTCGCCTTGCAACTGCCGTTCGCCATGTTTCCGCTATTGCAATTCACCAGTTCCCGCAAAAGAATGGGCGCATGGAAGCTCGGTTGGCTTTTATTGATCGGAGGATGGACCAGCGCCATTTTCATCACCGCCATGGATCTCTACGGCCTTCCCGACTCGTTAAAATCCGCCTGGCACATTATGCTCGGCCATTAAAACGCTCTATGGCATTTGCCAAAATCAATTTCCGAAAGGAAGCCATCGCGAGAGGATTCCGCGAAAAAATTACCACCTCTCCACGCTGGATTGAGTCCCGAAACAAACGGTTTCCCAAGAGCGCGATAAAGCTTCACCCTCTCCCTAAGGGAGAGGGCCGGGGTGAGGGGGAACGGCGCCACGCTGACTTCAAAACTGGCGATCATTTCAGTGCCGGAAAGGCCGCGCATGTATAAAACCATTTTGCTGACGTTGGACGGCACCCGCACCGACCGTGCGATGATCGACCACGTCAAGCCGCTCGCCAAGCTCGGCGCCAGCCGCGTGGTTTTGCTTCATGTGGCCGACGGCTGGGCCGCGCGCACGTATGGAAAAGACGCCATCAGTCCCGAAATCAAAGAAGACACCGCCTACCTCGAAAAAATCCGCTCAGAATTTTCCACGGACGGAATCAACGCCGAAGTCGAACTCGCCTTTGGCGATCCCGCCACGGAAATCGTCAAATGGGTCAAAAACAACAGTTGCGACCTCGTGGCCATGAGCACCCACGGCCATCGATTCCTGGCCGATTTATTTTTCGGCACCACCGCCAGCCGCGTCCAGCATGATATCAGCGTGCCGGTGTTGTTACTGAGGGCCAAGTAAGCTGGGAGCGCCGGCGTCTCGCCGGCGAGTTGCGCGTTCCGCCGGCGCTATTTCAAGGAATTATTCAACGCAGACTAACGACTAAAGTTCAACCTCGCGGGAACTGCACCACAAAACAACCCATGGCTTCTCAATGAACCGAGCGCGCCGCCCCGCGTTGGTTGCAGCGATTTGTCAGGCGCGCCCCCGTTCATAAACACAGTAGTTCTTGGCTCGATCAAATACACTGTCAATCTCTTCAATCAAGTAAGTCTTGCCAACAGGACTGTGAGGCTTGACCGAGGTCCAACTGACTCTTTCCCTCTTCAGATAACTGCTTTCTAAAGCTTGCCGCAAAGCAACCGATGGCTGCAGGCACTTGTCGAAACGAACACAAATCTCAAATCGATCCTCGTAACGGCCCAGGATTTCCAGATCCTTGATCTCATAGAGATCGCCGTCAGCAAAGGTAACAACACAATCCTCGCTCTGCCATTTCGGCAGTAATACTGCGAGTGTTTGTGGCTCCATAATGTCTAGCGTCTAACACGGTGTTAAACCATCTCCAGCACCTTATTCAACTCCTCATCCGTATTGTAAAAATGCGGTGACAGCCGGATGTAATTCTGCGCCTTCCGATCCACGCGCAGCGAAGTGATGATATTCGCTTCAAAAAGTTTTTGATGCACCGGACCAATGTCTTTCCCGGGCGTGAAGAACGTGACGATGCCGCTCGCATTTTCCATCGGCGCATCGGCGTTCAGCACCGTGTAACCCTTGGCCTGCAACGCCGGGACCAGCAGCTTGCGCTTGCGCAATAACTCGCGCCCGATATTTTCCACGCCCATTTCCAATAGCAAATTGATGCCCGCCAGCATGCCCACCATGCCCAGCAGGTTGAACGTGCCCGCCTCATATTTGCGCGCATCATCGCGAAACTCGATCTTCTCCTGCGCCACAAAATTCGGATTGTTCACGTTATGCCAGCCGTAAATCGGCGGATTCAACTTCGCCTGCACTTCACGCCGCACATAAAGAATGCCCGCCCCGCAAGGCCCCAGCAGCCACTTATGCGCATCGCACGCGAGGAAATCGACATATTCGACAGTGGTTGGAAACGCACCGACCGTCTGAATCGCATCCACGCAAAACAGAATCCCGCGCTCGCGCAGATATTTTCCAATCTTCGCAATCTCAATGCGCCAGCCGCTGATAAAATGGCACGACGCCAGCGCGACCAAACGCGTGTTTTCATCCACCTGTCCCATCACATCGATCGCGCGAATCGTGCCGAGCGATTTTGTGTTGATCAATCGCACCTGGACGCCCTGCTCCGCCAGCGCCATCCACGGATAAACGTTCGAGGGATAATCGTCGAAATAAACGAGAATGTTATCCCCGCGCCGAAACTTCAATCCGCTCGCCACAAAACTCAACGCCAGCGATGTCGGCCCGACGAAAGCCACTTCCTCCGGCTGGCAATTCAGCAATCCTGAAATAATCTTCCGGCCGTCGGTCAAAATCTGCGGGTAAACAAAACGCTCCTGGTCGTTGGTCGTGGCCCGTTGCACATATTCGGCAACTTCATCAGCCACCCGCTTCGGCAAAGGACAATCGCCGGCGTGCGCGAGAAAGATTTTCTTTTCCGTAACCGGAAATTCGCGTCGACGCAGGCTCTCATCGGACAAAATGTCATTCAATGTCATCGGAAGAAAACTATTGGCTCGCGCCGCGAGTGCAAGCTTGGAATCAACCCCGTAGCCGCCCATTGAAGTTGGTAGGGACGGCGCGCTTGCGCCGTCCGCGCCGCCTTAAGCGGCGCAATGTGAGGCGTGATTCGTTCCGCCCGCTATTACGCGGGCGCGGACGCCGTGGCACGGCGTCCCTACCAAACTAGGCATCATCATCAACCCCGTAGCCGCCGACGTGAGGAGGCGGATTTTTTTGGAGTTTGAGAATCCGCCTCCTTACGTCGGCGGCTACCGATTAAAATCCCCCCACCGCCTCCTGAACTTTCTGGTAGTAACTCAGCCAGAACCAAACCACGAACGCGCCGCCGCCAATCAGAATCAGCAGGTAAATGCCGATGGGAACCCACTGGGCCAGCGCGCGGACTTTCTGCCCGCCATCTTCCTGGTAATAATCGCGCAACCGCTCCAGGGTTTCGTCGAGTTTGCCGCTGATTTCGCCGGCGACATATTGGCCGGTGAAAATCTCCGGGAATTTCCCGGTTTGCTGGAGCATCTCCGCCGGCGTTTTGCCGGCGCGCAGCATGGGAATCCATGAATCCACCGTTCGTTGCAGCGCCACGGAGCCACTCGCTTTGGCCGCCAGATGCCAAGCTTCAATGATGCTGATGCCCGCGCTGATGAGCGCTTCCAACGCCGCCGACAACCGGGCAATCGCAAGATGCTTCCGCGCCTTGCCCAGGAGCGGAATCAGGCCGAAAAAAAACTCCACCTTCGAGCGCCATGCCTCGCTATGTTTGTTTTGCGTCGCGTAAATCAATAGGAACGTGAACACGTAAATCGCAAACAACGCGAGCATCGGCACCACGCAGATTCGTGGATACCAGAAAAAAAGTACCAATGACGCCACAGCCGCCAGCAGATGCAGCAAAAAGGCCGGATACAGGAGCGCCCCGATGACCCGTTTGGCGACCTTCGCGCGCTCCGTGTAATAATCCCCCAGCATACGAAAACATCGGTCGAGCCGCCCGCTCTGTTCGCCGGCTTCCACCAGCGTAATGTCGAAATCCGGCAGCCAATCGGGAATTGCGCGCATGGATTCCCCAAGCGGACTACCGCCTTGGATGAGACCAAGCAACTGGCCAGTCGCCTTGCGATAACGGTGAGACGAAGCGTTCTTCTTAAGTTGATCGAGGGCGTTGACAATACCCAATCCGGCGGAGGTCAACTGCTGCAGCTGATGATAAAAGTCCGCCCGGCGATTGAGTTCGCTGGGCGTGACGATGAGAGGCATAACGCCCGCAAGGGCATCAAACGGCGACGCGGTCGAAGCTGGCTTTCAGGTCGCGCTTGCTGCGCAAGCCGACGATCTGGTCAGCCACTTGACCCTTGTCGAAGAGCAAGAGCGTGGGAATGGCACGAATGCCGTATTCCGCGGCAAGGCCCTGCTGCTCGTCAATGTTCACTTTGGCGATTTTCACGCGGCCTTCGTATTCGTCGGCCAGTTCACCGAGAATCGGCGAAATCATTTTGCACGGCCCGCACCACTCAGCCCAAAAATCCACCAACACTGGCGTCGTGGACTGAAGCACTTCGCCCGCAAAATTTTCCTGAGTCAAAACAACGATATTCGGCGACGCCATAACAAGTCCTTACATTCCGGTAGCATCCTTGAACAAAAACGCGAGATACACAGTAGTACCAGCGCCCGCGAGCACGGCCACGAGCGCCACAATCGCCAAAATTTTATCCACTGGGGAAATCGTCTGCACCCGGGGAGCAGCGACAGGCGCCACCGTGCGTTGGGCCGACTGACCCGTGGCCGCAGTGGGACGTTGAATGGCCGGAGCTGCCGCGGCACGAGGTGCGGCCGGGGCTGCGGCGGGAGCAGCCGCTGAAGGCGCTCCAGTCGGCATGCCCGATGGCCCCGCGGGCGGAAGCGTGGGCAACTTGATCGTCGGAGCCGCCGAAGGCTTCGGCGGCAAATTGATGCGCACCGTTTCTTTCTTGGGTTGCACCTTGCCCGTGGACTTCTTCATCGGCTCCGCACCTTGAGGTGCGCCTGGAATATTCGAGGGAATGTCGGCCATATCTCACTTCAAGATAATTTGGCGAAAAGCCCTGTCAAACTCTTAATCAACAAAAGCAAAATCTCTTTTAAGCGGAGAACAGAAAAAGTCTGCTAACGGCAGGCAGTCACGCAAACAGGTAGGGACGGCGCGCTTGCGCTGTCCCCGCCCGCGTACCAGCGGGCGGAACCAGCGAACCTGCAGCGTAATCCCGCGCGACATCGCATGGCTGGTGCGCAGCCCTGGCGCCATAGCCCGCCCTTCCAACGCTAAAAGACAAAGCCGGACCAGCAGGCAATTCGCCCGCAAGTCCGGCTAAAGCTGCTCGCCAGGATTAACGGCGCTCGCGGCGCTCGTATCCGCCCTCGCGGCCACCGCCGCCGCCGCCACCGCCGCTCCAGCGTTGTTGCGGAGCGCGTTCCTCGCGCGGACGCGCAATATTCACCGTCAGGGCCCGCCCCTGAAATTCCTTATTGTGGAACTGTTCGATCGCCTTGTTCGCCTCGTCCGCATTAGCGAACTCCACGAACGCGAAACCGCGCGATTTGCCGGTCATCTTGTCCATCATGAGGTTGACCGAGTTTACAGCGCCAGCCTGGGAAAAATAATCCTGAAGATCATTTTCCATGGTCTGATAGGACAAGTTGCCTACGAAGAGCCGGGTGGGATTCATAATACGAGTGAGCGTCGTTAAAAAAACCGCGTGGAGGACTGCATCGGCAGGATCACTGAATGTCGTTTAAGGTTCACTGACAGTCTGTCTTCTGACACCAGCACTGTTTGTTCAACTGACTGGCGCTATTTGTAACAAACTCATGTCGCTCGTCAATACTGTTCCATTACGTGTTTTTGCGGATGCGTCGGCGCAGGCGCACATCAAAAAGCTTTTTGGCCCCCACCTCCTCAAAACCCCTCATCGGAAACTCTGCGTTGCTTTGCGTTCTCAGCGTCTCCGCGTTCATTTGGAAAATTATCTGAACAGCGCGGCGCCGGTTTGGCTGGCTGTCCGCAAACGCTGGCGAGTTTTTTTGCCTTAACGGTTTTCCGCTTTGACACGCGAGCCTCCCTGCCGCCGCACATGCTCAAAGAATTCCTCCGCCACGATATATCCAACGCATGACTTCGCTCCGCAGCGACAAGGATGCTCCCGATAATCCTCCAAATCGTAACTGTAATTAAACGTGATTTCCTCCCCCGCCCTGATCTCGCGAATCGCCACCAACCAAATATGCCCCTCAATAAACTGCGCCTCACAATTCGGCTCGCAACTGTGATTCAAAAACCGCGCCGGGTTCCAATCCACATTCCCATCCAAATCACGCGCGTCATCAATCGCAAAAATGTATTCGTTGTTCTGCTCACAACACGCCAGCGATTCCTGTTTAGTGATGATCTCCCCCACATATTCAATCACCCGCGTGCCCGCCGAAATATCCGCGCGCGCAAACCCTCCCATCCCGTGGATGGGTGAGGATTTGAAAATAACGTGTTCACTTCCGGCCACATTCATTTGTCGTATGCCAGAATACTCATTCGACGGGCGAGCCATTGTAAACATTCTTCGGCTGGACCGAACCCGAAACAATAAACTTCCCGGATCATTCCAAAGTTTCTCCCTCTCCCCGAGGGAGAGGGCCGGGGTGAGGGGAAACGCGTGTGCCCGTTTCCTGCCGCTTCGGCGCTTGAAATCCATACCTCCGGCAAAACTCCTCAATCGGCGCCCGAATCCGCACCCGCCGTTTCGTAAATGGATCCTGATACTCCAACCCAATCGCCCGCAATCCCAATTCCTTCCGCACCGGCGAACCATACATCTCGTCACCCACGATCGGATACCCCGACTCCGCCAGATGCACACGAATCTGATGCGTCCGCCCCGTGAACGGCCGCGCCTCGATCAATGCCGCATTTCCCACCACCTGCAGCACGCGAAACGTCGTCTCCGCATCCTTTCCCTCCCGCGGGTCAACGCGCATTTT
>DASZPR010000219.1:0-2354 GCA_035550235.1 Verrucomicrobiia bacterium
CGTTCATGACGGTGGTGGTTGGCGGCGTGGGCAGCATCGTGGGCACGGTTTACTCGGCGATCGGCGTCGGGACGGGCGACCAGGTGTTGCAACAGGTGACAGGTTCGCCGGTGGCGGGAAAAATCATCATGCTGGTTTTGATCATCCTGTTTTTGCAATGGAAACCCGGCGGCTTGTTCGCCATTCGCTCCCGGAGCCTGGATTAAGCGATGCGACGTACTGCAACGAAGTTCGAAATATGGAGCGTGGCTGTCGCCGCGTTCATCATGATCGTTCTGCTGCCGGCGCTCAACGCAACTCCGGCGGGCACTTTTCTGCACGTCAGCAATTTCACGATCAATCTTTACGGGAAATATCTCTGCTACGGCCTGCTGGCCATCAGCGTGGATTTGCTTTGGGGCTACACCGGGTTGCTGAGTCTTGGCCAGGCACTGTTTTTCACGCTCGGCGGTTACATGATGGGCATGCACCTCATGCGCATGATTGGCAACCTTGGCCAATATCACCAACCGATCCCCGACTTCCTAGTGTTTCTCGGCTGGAGCACGTTGCCGGCATTTTGGAAACCGTTCAGCAGTTTTCCCTTCGCGTTCATGATGGTGCTGCTGCTTCCGGGCGCGCTGGCGCTGGTGTTCGGCTTCCTGGCGTTTCGCTCGCGCATTCGCGGCGTGTATTTTTCCATTCTCACCCAGGCGCTGACTTATGCCGCAATGCTGCTCTTCTTCCGCAACAGCTTGCTGATGGGCGGCAATAACGGTTTTACCGATTTTAAATTCATCTTTGGCTACGATTTGCGCGAACCGGCCACGCAACGCGGCCTTTACATTTTGACGGCGACGACGGTTTTGATCGCGTATCTCGGTTGTCGCTGGTTGAGCCGGACGAAATTCGGTCTCGTGCAACAGGCGATTCGCGATAGCGAGAATCGGGTGTTATTCAGCGGCTACGCGGCAGGCAATTACAAGCTCTTCGTATTCGTGCTGGCAGCGGTTATTGGTTCCATCGGCGGAATGCTTTTTGTGCCGCAAGTCGGCATCATCAATCCGAGCGAAATGGGCCCCGACAAATCGCTCGAAGCCGTGGTGTGGGTGGCGGTGGGCGGTCGCGGCACTTTGCTCGGGCCGATTCTCGGTGCGTTCGGCGTGAATGCTTTCAAGAGTTGGGCCACGCGCGCTTACCCCGATCTCTGGCAGATTCTGCTCGGCGCGCTTTTTGTGTTTGTCACATTGTTCATGCCGAAAGGGATTGTGGGATTGCCGGAACAATTGCGCGGCATTAAAAAGCGTTTTGATGCGCGGCGCAACAAAGTCAAGAGTGAGCCTGCGGCGTCCGTCGACGCGCCGGCAGAGGAATTGGCAAAAACCGAATGAACACGCCGCTGCCACAATTTGTTTTGATGCTCGAAGATGTGAGCAAGACATTCGATGGGTTTAAGGCCATTTCGAATCTTACGCTCTATATGGACCAGGGTGAGTTGCGGACCATCATTGGGCCGAATGGCGCGGGCAAGAGCACGATGCTCGACCTGATCACGGGGCGCACGAAGCCGGACAAGGGCAAAATCGAGTTCGGCAAAAACACTGACTTGACCAAGCTCAACGAATATCAAATCAATCGGTTGGGTATTGGCCGAAAATTTCAGACGCCGTCCGTCTATATCGATCACACGGTTTTTGAAAATATCTGGCTGTCGTTGAAGGGCAGTCGCGCGGTTTGGACCACGATTTTTTCGCGGTTGTCTTCCGACGAGCGCGATCGCATTCACGGTGTGCTGAATACCGTTGGACTTTCCGACAAGGCCGGTTGGAAAGCGGGCGCGTTGAGTCACGGCCAAAAGCAATGGCTCGAAATCGGCATGTTGCTGGCGCAGGATCCGAAGCTGTTGCTCGTGGATGAACCGGCCGCCGGCATGACCGACGAAGAGACGCATAAAACCGGCGAGTTGTTGCTCAGCCTCGAAGGCAAGCACAGCATCGTGGTGATCGAGCACGACATGACGTTTGTGCGCCAGATCGCCCGAAAAGTCACAGTGCTGCATCAAGGCACTGTTCTCTGTGAAGGCACGGTGGATGAAGTGCAGAATGATGAGCGTGTGATTGAGGTTTATTTGGGAAGGAAGAAAAAGGCGGCATGAATAGCAAAGCTCCAAGGACCAAGCTCCAAGCGCCAGAGGAGCTCCAAATATCAAGCTTTAAAGCGAGTGGAACAAATCTCATGCATTTAATTGGTGCTTGGATCTTGAATTTTCTCTGGAGCTTAAAGCTTGGTCCTCGGAGCTTTTCAAAAAGCTTCTCAAAATGTTAACGCTGTCCAATATTTCCGTTTCCTACGACGGCTCGCGCATCCTGCGTGGC
>DASZPR010000220.1:0-4168 GCA_035550235.1 Verrucomicrobiia bacterium
CGAGAATAGTTCCTCGTATTGCGGATTTTGAGGATTGCCATTGCCGGCGGAACGGTTGCCGAAGAAACCGCCCGTGTCAGTATTCCAATAGGGAATGCCAGAGAGTGAAAAGTTGAGCCCGGCAGGAATTTGGTTTTTGAGAACTTCCCAGGTTCCCTGAATGTCGCCCGACCAGGTGATGGCACTATTGCGTTGTTGTCCGGCGTAGGCCGACCGGGTGAGAATTACGACGCGCTTTTGATCGGTGGCGGCACGCTGCCCCTGATAGATTCCCATCGAGTGCATGAGCGGATAGGCGTTATAGACCTCATAGCCGGGACCCATTGGAGTGGTATAAGTGCGAAAGCCCATTCCACCGATTTCGGGTTCAGGCGCATCCAGCCACCAGCCGTCCACCCCCTTGGAAAAGATTTTGTCGCGAATCTGTTTCCAGTAGGTCTGCCGGCCGGCGACGCTGAATGGGTCATACCATTGGCCATGCCCGGGCGGGAAGGCGTACGAGGTGACTTGCGGGAACATGCCGCCGACCGCATTGAGTTCCATGCTGTTCTCGCTGCCGAGGTCGAATTTCGCCCAGACGGAGATGAGTGTGTGATAGTGCATCTCGTGCAATTCCTTGAACATGCCCGCCGGATCCGGGTAGCGCGCCGGGTCAAACAGATGCGAACCCCAGGTGTTGGTTCCCGGCGGCCAGTATTGCCAATCCTGAATGATGCCATCGACAGGTACTTTGAGGTCGCGCAATTTCGTGGCCACGCCCAACAACTCCTCCTGAGATGCGTAGCGCTCTTTGCATTGCCAGAAGCCCAATTCCCATTCGGGCATCATCGGAGCCTCGCCGGTCAGATGGCGGTAGGCTTTCAGGGCCGCGGCAATGGTTCCGTCGCCGTAGCAAAAATAATAGTCGATGGCTTTGCCGGCTTCGGAAGACCAACGCAGGGTCTTTTGGGTCGAATTTGTGTCGTCCGCCGAACCGGTTGAAATGGTGGTTACCGCGGGATTATCCCAGAGCACCATGTACCCTTTGCTGGAGGTCATCACCGGAATGCCCACGTCCGTATTCGCCTGAGCAAGCCTGACGTTTCCGCCGGTGGTGTAGTTCCACACCCCGCGCTGGTGCTGGCCCAGGCCGTAAATGCCTTCGTCAGCCGCCAATTGGAACGTTTGGGCGCAAGAGGTGACGGCAGCTCCGGCCACCGTGGCGGGCGCTATTCGGCGGCCTTGCGCCGACTCTTGAAGCAGCGCGTGATCCGACAGGTCGAGAAAAGTCACCGCGCCGGTCCGTTTGTCAATTCTCACCTTCACGTCCGGCGATGACAGCGTGAACGCCTCACCGTTCTCCACTCGTTTCAAACGCACCGCAGCCGGGCTGGCGACGACGGAAAGGCTCTTGAGCGCGGGCAGTTCATTGGTCGCCGCGTAGGTGACGCGGACAATTTCCGGCGACCAAAACTCGATGCGGAGGGTACCGCCCTCCACGGTAAATTGCTCGCCGTCGGACAGTTTCTTTGATGCGGAAACCGCGGCATGCGCGGGTGCGATGAGCGACGCCAAAAATCCGATAAGCAAGGCACGGGGTAAATATCTTTTCATAATCATTTCAACTGGTTTGATCTTATTTTGACCAGGGCCTTTTGTAACGCACTTCATTGACCCGCAACCGTCATCGGCAATTTCAAGCGAATATCGTCCGACGCCGCGCCCACCAGCAATTCATATCCGCCGGGTTCAACTTCGTATTGTTTCTTACCGGTGTCCCAATAGCGCAGGCGTTCCGCCGGAATATTAACCGTGACGGCGCTGGATTCTCCAGCTTTCAAATGCACGCGGGTAAATCCGCACAGGGCGAGCCGGGGTTGCGCGACTGAGGATTTGACATGGCGGAAGTACACCTGCGCCACTTCATCTCCCTCGCGAGCGCCGGTATTTTTGACCGTAAAGGTGACTGTTATGGCGCCGTCGGGGGCTATTTGCTTCGATCCCAGCTTGCCCTTTTGGAATTCGAATTTGGTGTAGCTCAACCCGTGGCCAAAGGCGTAGAGGGGCTTGCCGCTGAAATAGCGATAGGTGCGGTTGGTCATGGAATAATCGGTGAAAGAGGGCAAGTCAGACGTCGCCCGATAAAATGTCACGGGCAAATGCCCGGAAGGATTCACCTCACCGAACAGCACTTCCGCCACCGCGCGCCCGCCTTCTTCGCCGGGATACCAAGCCTGCAAGATGGCCGGCAGATGCTCGTCTTCCCACGGCAGCGCAATGGCGGAACCGCTGCAATTGACCATCACCATCGGCTTGCCGGTGGCCTGAAGGGTATGGATGAGATTTTCCTGCACCTCAGGCAATTCAATGGACTGGCGATCGTACATTTCGCCTTCCTGCGCGGGAGTGATTCCGCCGACGTAAATAATCAAATCCGCGTTCGTCGCATTTGCGAGCGCTTCAGCGGCCAGTTGCGATATGGGGCGCGTCGTGTCGTTGTCCTGTTTGCTCCAGGCGGCGATGCGCGTCACGGTGGTGACCGGGGAACCCTGCGCGAAGGTGACTTCGATATTCGTCCCGGCCAATTGTTTGATGCCGTTCAGGATCGAAATGGGGTGGGACGCTGAACCGTGGTAATTACCATGCAACATGGACGTGGAATTCGCATTCGGCCCGATCACGGCAACCCGTTTAAGTTTGGAGCGGTTGAGCGGCAGGATGCCATCGTTCTTCAACAGCACCAACGATTCGCGGGCCACTTCCAGCGCGATCTGCCGATGCTCGGGCGTGTCGTTGTCTTTGATGGTTAATTTCGCGTAGGGATTTTTCTCCGCCGGATCAAAAAGGCCGAGGCGGAAACGAGTCCACAAAGTGTGAGTCAAGGCTCCGTCGAT
Source organism: Verrucomicrobiia bacterium (assembly GCA_035550235.1). Classification (GTDB taxonomy): domain Bacteria; phylum Verrucomicrobiota; class Verrucomicrobiia; order Limisphaerales; family DASXHY01; genus DASXHY01. The sequence continues at coordinate 2,874 of DASZPR010000220.1, forward strand.
TTCCTTTTCCGTGATCAATCCTTGTTGGACGGCGCGCACGAGGGCGTTGTAGTCGCCGCCACAACAGAGGTCGCAGCCGGCTTTCACGGCCGCGGCGGCGGCTTCTTCCGGAGTGTTCACATAGTGATGTTGTTGTCGGCCCCAGATATCATGAATCGCATCGCAGTCCGACACGACATAACCGTCGAACCCCCATTTTTTTCGCAATAGGTCGGTGAGGAGGAAGGAATTGGCGCAACAGGGCACGCCGTCGACCGCGTTGTACGCGCCCATCACGCCGGCGACTTTGCCCTCGCGCACCACCCGCTCGAATTGCGGCAGGTAGGTTTCAAACAAGTCACGTTCGGAAACATTCGCGTCGAACCGATGGCGGTCCGGTTCCGGGCCGCTGTGCACCGCGTAATGTTTGGCGCACGCCATCGCGAGCATGTAATTCGGATCATCCCCCTGGATGCCCTGGACGAACTGAATGCCAATCTCGCTCGTGAGCAGCGGGTCCTCGCCGTAAGTCTCCTGTCCCCTGCCCCAGCGCGGGTCACGGAAAATATTGATGTTGGGAGTCCAGAACGTAAGTCCGTCCCACCATTTGGAATCACCGTTGTGCGCATTGGCGTAGTCGTTATGTTTCGCGCGGCCTTCGATGCCAATGACCGCGCCTTCCTGATGGAACAATTTCGGATTCCAGGAGGAGGCTCCGCCCACCGGCTCGGGAAAGACAGTGGCGTTGCCGTTGTTCGCCACGCCGTGCAGCGCTTCATTCCAATAGTCGTACGACGGCAGGCCAAGGCGTTGAATTCCCGGCGCGGCATTTTTCAACTGAGCCACCTTTTCCGCCAGTGACATGCGGCGGATTAAATCATTTTCGCGGGCAGGCAGTGGCTGGGTCGAATCGCGCCAGATAGCCGGCTCGCTAACCTCCGGGATGTGATTCGCCGCCGCTGAAAAGGCATCGGCCAATTCCGACGCGCTGAAGGAAACCACGGAAACCCCGGCGGCATTTTTCACGTCGATGGTGTTGAACTTGGCCGCCCCCTTGCTGGCCTTGAAAGTGATGGCCAGCGGGCCCTTGAGCGAATCATCTTCGTGCTCCACCGTGCCGGTGAGGGAGGTTACTTTCCGCGCACCGCCTGCGGAGGCAAAGATGTCGAAATTCTCGGCCAGTGCCTTATCACCGGAGTTCACATCGAACACGCGTTCCGCCGGCCCGCTCGCCACGGTTTCCGCCGCGTTGATTGTGACTGTGTATTTGCCGGCCGGCAGATGGGAGATGGTCACGGTAAAGTTTGTGCCGCTGA